>CAYNYJ010000045.1:0-29286 GCA_964401355.1 uncultured Ectothiorhodospiraceae bacterium
AAATGGAGCGTCGCTATAAATTGATGGCCCATCAGGGCGTGCGTAACCTGGCCGGGTTTAATCGCAAAGTGAAAGATGCGAATGAGGCGAGCGAACCCATTAAAGATCCCTTCTTTAAGCCCCTTACCTTATTAGGAGAGGAGGGGGATGAGAAACTCCTCGAAACCCTGCCGCAGATCGTTGTGATCGTCGACGAGCTGGCCGACATGATGATGACCGTGGGTAAAAAGGTCGAAGAACTGATCGCCCGGCTGGCGCAAAAGGCGCGTGCCTGCGGCATCCATTTGATCCTCGCCACCCAGCGTCCCTCGGTGGATGTGCTCACCGGTTTGATCAAGGCCAACATTCCCACTCGCATCGCGTTTCAAGTATCGGCCAAGGTGGATTCTCGCACCATCCTCGACCAGGGCGGTGCCGAACAATTACTGGGCCACGGCGACATGCTGTACATCCCGCCCGGCACCTCGATTCCCACCCGTGTGCACGGGGCCTTTGTATCGGATGCCGAAGTGCATCGTGTTGTCGCCGATTGGAAAAGTCGCGGTGCGCCGGAATACATCGACGAAATTCTTGACGGCCCGCCCGCTGGGGCTGATTTAGGCGTGCCGGGCCTGGAAGAAGACGGTGCCGAAACCGATGCGCTGTACGACGAGGCTGTGCGTATCGTCACCGAAACCCGCAAGGCCTCTATTTCCGGCGTGCAACGTCGGTTGCGTATTGGCTACAACCGCGCCGCACGCATGGTGGAAGACATGGAACGCGCCGGAGTGGTGGGGCCACTGCAATCCAACGGTTCACGCGAGGTGATCGCGCCGCCACCACCGGCGGATTGATTTTTACCGGGTATACAGTCGCCGTGTGGGCTCGCAAGGCCGCGTATCGGCCTCTATTTTTCACGGGTATTTGTTGATAAAAAGTCACTGCCGTCCCATTAACTTCATATCCGTCATGCCGGACTTGTTCCGGTATCCAGTAAGTTGTTGAACCCTCTGGATTCCGGCATACGCCGGAATCCAGGGAGAGGTTACTGATAATTCATGTCGCAAATCTATAATTCACACCACAGGTCGCACAAACTAACAAATTACGATACAGCGAGTATTTGTTAATGGGACAGTAGTGATAAAAATATGTCTAAAAAATCAGTATGTCCCGTTAATTTGATCCTGTTCTGCTGCAACTGGCGACACACGTAGTGTATCGGTTATTCAGTGGAATTGGAGACATGAATATGGGCAACCTCTTCCCGTCATACCGGCGCATGCCGGAATCCAGTGGTCGCCTAAGAGCGCCTACTTTTGGTGGTGGTTCAACGACTTTCTGGATACCGGCATGCGCCGGCATGACGATTAAGGCGTTAACGGGACCATTAGCAGTGCTAAAAAATAGAAATGGCGGTCCCGATCACTTTTTTAAGCTCGCTGAGCTTCGCACCGCTTCGCGCCATGACCGCCAATCCATATTGTAAAGTTAACAGGTAGTCGGCTAATTCCTCTGCCGAACGGTTGGAGGTGATATTACCTTGCGTTTTTTCGGTCGAGAAAAAATCGACGAGAACGTTGTTAGTCAATTGGTTAATGTTGGTGATCGCTTGCAGCGCGTTAGAGGGCAGGCAATCACTCCCTGCCTCACAGGTACTTGCAGTGACAAAACAGCCTCCCGGAAGTTTTGGGTTTGCCACCATGTTGGCAATCGATATTAAATAGCGTTGTATTTTCTTTTTTGAGTTTTTATTTTTGGCAAACAATGCATTGATATGGGGAGCGCCATGTTTCTGTACAAACTGGTTTAGCGCGCTAATAAACAATTCCTCCTTATTTCCAAATGCCGCGTATAAACTGGGTTTGTTTATCCCCATGGCACTTGTCAGTTCATTCAGGGAAGTCCCGCTGTAGCCATTGCGCCAAAACACTTCCATCGCGGCTTCCAAAACAATGTCTTTGTTAAAATTACGTTGACGCCCAGCACTCATCCCACACCTCAAAAAACAGCGAACTCATACTTGACATTGTATAACGATCGGTACATTATTTACAGTCTATACTGATCGGTACATTATTAAGTTCACACGATTAAAAGGAAAGATAACGATGAGTAACTTAAACGGGAGAACGGCAGTGGTCACTGGGGGGAATAGCGGGATGGGGTATGCAACCGCCCAAAAATTCAAAGACTTAGGGGCTTCTGTGATTATTACGGGACGCAACAAACAAGCCGTAGAACAGGCGGCGGAAGAGCTTGGGGTAACGGGTATTATGGCTGATCAGGCCAATCTTGATGACATCGACGCGCTGGTGAATCAGGTAAAAGAGGAATTTGGTGGCGTTGATGTGCTTTTTATCAATGCAGGTGTGGCGGCGTTTGCTTCGATTGAAGAGTTATCTGAAGAACAATTCGATAACATGATGAATATCAATTTTAAAGGTGCGTTTTTCACTCTGCAAAAATTCTTGCCGCTTTTGCGTGAGGGTGCCTCCGTTATTAATTTATCTTCGATAAATGCTTATACGGGAATGCCTAGCACGTCTGTGTATGCGGCCAGCAAAGCCGCGATGAATTCACTCACTCGAACCGCAGCAAGTGAATTGGCGCCTCGTAAAATCAGGGTCAATTCCGTGAATCCCGGACCGGTCAATACGCCGATTTTTGGGAAACTGGGAATGCCCGAAGCGGCTATAAAAGAATTTGCATCGGCCATGCAAAATCGGATTCCACTAAAACGGTTTGGTGAGCCAGAAGATATTGCTAATTTGGTGGCGTTTCTTGCCTCTGATGAGGCCAGCTTCATTACCGGAGCTGAATATAATATCGATGGTGGGATGAATGTAAATCCACTTTTATAATCGACGCAGAGAGGTGATCCTGCGAACTGTTCCGTGCGGATTCGTATGTGTTGCCGTGGGGAGTGGAGAGCGGGAGGCTCAGCTGAAAACCAAACTTTGGTGTTCGTCCAGAATCGATGAGAGCTTCCCCGGAGAGAAAGGGATTGTGGGCGTCCCTGCCCACGGGGTTAATATTTAATGCGCATCGCCTAACAGATCACCATTTTGCTTGTCATCATAACGACACTGGTGTTTATGATAGGTTTTGTCGGTTTCCGCCATGTTTCCCCGATGCCGGGGATCCTGAGGACGGTCGTGGCTATTGACAAAATAGGCCACATCCCAGGCTTGTTGGTCACTCAAGCTACCCGCTTTCCCATAGGGCATGTTGGCTTTGATAAAGCCGGCGGCAGTATTGATTCGATGCATACCTGCGCCCCAGTTAAATGAATCCTTGCCCCATAATGGCGGGAAAACATATCGTCCATCGACTTTGGTTCCTTGCCCATCAGCACTGTGGCACACAGTACAGTTTGCAACGTAGACTTTCTCGCCGCGTGTGTAGTCGGGTTTTTGTGCGGGTTTTTTTAATTTGGGATATCCACGCCCCGGCAGCTTTTCACCGATGGGTACACCTTTTCCCATCCAGTGGGCATAGGTAATTAATGCGATTAACACTTCGCTGTTAGCATCGGGCGCAGTGCCATTCATGCTGTATTTGAAACAACCCTGAATGCGGTTTTGTATTGTATTGACCCTATCGTTTTTCTTACGATAAGTGGGATACATACCAATTGCTGCCCATAACGGTGCCGAGTTTGCTTGACGGCCATTGTTAACATGACAATTCACACAGCTTAATCCGTTACCCACATATTGTGCGGCATGCTCGGATGTGTTGGTAAAAATATTTTTACCTAAACGCACCATGTCGCCAAAGTCATTGCTGGGAATAGTGTCTTCACTGGGTGGCGTAAAAGTGATACCGAATTTTGGGCTCGCGGGTAACTCGGACTGGAAATCTATTTTTTTCTCAGCCGCCAAAAGTGTATTGACCGGTAATATCAGGATACTCAATAAAATTACGGAGGGTTTAAACATACTTACTCTCATGGTGAATCTCTCTTATCTCAAACAGAATTAGGATTTATTTCGCGGCTAAGGTAGACAAATAGGCCGCAACGGCATCGATTTCTTTTTCGGTTAACTTGTCTGCTACTGATTTCATCAAGCCGACGGGGTCATTTTTTCTGTTATCTTTTTTCCAGGCGAGAAGTTGATTTTTAATATAGCTTGCATGTTGGCCTGCAAGTGCGGGGAAATTCTCAGCGATACCTTGGGCACCTTCACCGTGACAGCGGAAACAGGAGGGCATTCCCACTTCCCATTTACCTTTTTCTGCGATCTTCTTACCTAAACGTAACTTCTCTGCATCAATATTTTTTGTTTCGGTCGCTACGCTTAAGCTGGAAAAATATTCTGCTACATCAGAAATTTCTTGCATGGATAAGGCCTTGGCAATGGGTTGCATTATCGGGTTGCTACGACTGCCGGATTGAAAATCACGTAATTGTTTTTTGAGATACGCGGGGTTTATACCGGCAAGCTTTGGAAAACCACTCGCGGCTTGTCCTGCACCATTAACGCCATGGCAGGCTGAACAAGGTATCGCACCGTTACTGTTTCCTTGCATAACCAAACTTTTACCATTCTTGGCAAAGGCCATATTTGTCAACATTGTGAGGCTGATCAGCAACACAGATCTTAGAAGTGATTTATTCATTTACATACCCTGGTTAAAACGAATCCGGTATATCGGAGTATTGGAATTTACTGAGTGATTGAATATTAGATTATTATAATAGTCTGATCAATTAAACGTTTTAATACCTCAAAAAATTTCATTGATTGAAGCGCAATCAATTTTGGGATTGAAGTCAGAATAAGATATTGATTTATAGTGAGTTATCAGATATTTCTGAGTAAGTGCGATTGATCATCGATGCTGGGTTTCAGGGAGACCAGACACAGAAAACGACAAGGTTTCATCCCGGGTGTGCAGCGTCGGCTGTGCATTGCCACAACTAAGCCACATGTAGAGCACTAAAAAGGCAATCGCCGAGGCAGTGGTGCCGGTGTCATTTAACCGCTCTCGGGAAGTGATATTGCGCCATCGTCGATGGCGGATTGATGACGAATTCTATTTATAGTTATGTCATTTTATAGTTGCGTCATTATGTCTTCAGAATACTCTCCTCTTTGGGGAGAGGACTGGGATATCGATAAATAATTAATCAGAGATTTTTCAGGTTTATGTAACTGCTCTGATCCCGGTTCTACAGAATTGCCTAACCCCCCTTTTTCAGGTGGTTAAAAGAGCCCTTTCCAGTTCAGCGAAGCTGCCTGCCCGAGTTGAAGGTTCAACAGCGACCCCTAGTTGGCGGCTGATTTGTGTCGATGAATATATGCCACAGACGGTTTCAACCTGAGTATCTTCATCGATTTTGATCACCAGCATGTGTTGGCGGTTGCATATTTTCATGGTTTCGATGATGTCGCCGACACTGGCCTTGATGACGTCGTCGAGACGTAATGCTTCCAACGAATCTTTCGGGGTCATTATGTCGTGTACGGCAATATCACTGCGCGTTCCGCCATGCCCATTGATATGTTGTAAAGGTTTTTCGCCCAGTAGGTCGGTCGCTGTTATCAGACCAACCAAGCTTCCATCGTCTTCGGTCACAAACAACAGTCGCACACCACAGGCAATCATGTTGTTACTGGCCTGGGTAACAGATGCCGTTGCTTTAATCGAAAAGGGTATCGCCTTGGTAAGATCGGTCATTACGCTGGTGGCGCCATGGGTCACTGAAATCTTTCTTGTGCGTTGTAAAATCCGGCGATTTACTTTGGCATCTTTTGCAAGGGTGTAATGGGTGAGGGCTTTAAATGGGTTCGTCATAATTACCTCCAAAGTCGAGTTTTGAACAGAATCCTTTCCTTTCCTCTCTTCAAGATAGATTAATTTTGACCGGAATACCAAGCTGTGGAGGTGATTTTTTCGCTCATCAACGCGATTGCGGGAGTGTAAACCAGGGAATCTCTTGCATGGATGCCGTGGGTGGTGGGTGTTATTACTCGGGCAAGGCTGCGGGCTTAAAAATTTTGGTTGAATGAAATACTGGCGGCCTGATCGAGACTGTTGTTAGTGAGGCCCCGCAATAGGCTCAGTGACACGGCGTTGTCGGCCGTCACGCGCCATTCTCCAAAGGCATTCAGTTGTTGTAAATCATCGGTATTGCGGAGCAGGCGGGATTGATAATCGACACTGAACCCTAGGGAGACAGTTGGCGAGGGTTGAATGACCAGGCCGAGGCTGGCGTAGGGGACATCGCGATATCGGAGTGGCTCGGTGTCGCCGGTCACCACGTAACCCAGAGTGAAAAAGGGTATTATCGCGGCGTTGCCCAGGCTGCCGTCGAGCTGCAAAAAGTAGTCGTTCTCACCAGTGCCCAGGGCCTGATTGGCATTGGCACTGGCCAATTTTATTTTGCCGCTGAGTTCCAGCCAGTTTCCTGTGGCGCTGTTGGTCAACAGCCTATAGCCGAGCTTGAAGGTGATGTCGCCCAGGCCCTGGCGCGTGAGCCGGTTTTGTGTCGCGGGGGATGATTCGGTGAAACCGCTACCGCTACCGGTAAACATTTCTAAGTCGTTATCCGAAAATACCGTGGCCCCGGCTCCGGGGACGACGCTGCCATTGCCGGTGATGCGCAGATGGGGCACGGTCAACTGGCTGCGCCAGGCATTGCGGCTGTATTGCAGAGTGGCAGAAAAGGTCTCGATATCGGTGCTGCGGGCCTGGCCGTAGTCACCGCTGGAAAATTGATACCCAGCGCTCAGACTGATATCGCCGTTCGCCTTGGCCAGTTCGCTCATCAGTAGCAGGATGGCCGGCAGTATTATTTTGCCGTGGGATGAAGTGTGCTGTGCCGCCATGTTTGAGCCTTTTATTATCGATGGTAAATAGAAACAGGCACCCGGGGTGAACCCTGGGTGCCTGTTGCGGCGATCTCAGTATTGTAGATTCTACTGGAAATTGTAGATCGTAGTCTGGTTGGCTTCGACTGTGACATTGGCGGTGGCGATGAATCCGTCGCCGATGCTGTTGCCAAAGGCAAGGTCATCCAGGGCCGGATCGTCCCCATCGGCCTGACAGGTCAGTGCCAGGGTGTAATCACCGGCATTGAGGAAACCGGCCTCGTAGTTGTAGGTGTCATCCAATAACGAGGTGGTGACGGCGGTGGTCATGGAGCCGGTGTCGTCCGGGGAAATATTCAGGCCTTCAAACACATACACGGCGTAGGCGGTGTCGGGGTCGCAACTGGCGATCAGGGTGCCATCCACGTTGCCTTTGATGTGGCCGATCTCGCTGTTGTCCAACAGCCGCAGCGCCGGGCGCAGCTCGTAGGCACCATTCATTTCGTGCACGGATTTGCGCAGATCAAAATCGATGGTGAAGTCGCTGCTGCCGGTGACCGAGACGTCAAAGCCCTGTACCAGTTTGAGGCCGGTCTCGTCGCCGCTGGGGATGGTTAGTTCTTCGGTGCTGCCGTCACTCAGCACAATATAGGTGTCCATGTCCCCGGCGGTATCTACTCCCAGTCGCACCCACTGGTAGGCACCGGCGGGCAGGCTGACGTTATCCAGCAAGGCGGTGGAGGCGCTGCCTTGCAGTGCCAGCAGGTCGATTTGTTTGGGCGGATCGAAATTGAAGACCTGGGAACCGCTGCCGCTGCCGAACACCTCGACGCTGCTGAATTGCACGTAAACATTTTGTGCGCCGTCTACTGGGGCGTCGGTGATGCTGAGGCTCAGGCTGCCAGTATCATCGCCGCCACCGCTACCACCGCAGGCGCTTAATATCAGGGCGGCCACTGCGGCCAGGGCAACTCGTTGTGGGGTTTTGGTCAGGATCTTCATGTTAGGACTCCTCGAAATAGGGACAATTTTAGAAGTGGGAATTTTTCCCTCTTGATGCTGATATTATGTGGTAATTTTTCCCACGTCAAGCTATGATGGGTTCAGTGGAGATGACTTTTACAGGCTGTGACCGGGTTCACCGTGACAGGCAGGCAATTTTTAGCAGCCATCCTATTCGGTGTCGGCATCGACACCTATCAGGGGTAAGACGGGAATATATGAGCAAGCCAGCACAAAGCACTGAGACAACCGGGGGTAGCGACGCCCTGCTGCGCGCCCTGCGGTGGCTATTCCGTCCGTTAGTGCGCCTGTTTATCGAGAAGGGCGTGAGCTATCCCCAGCTGCGTGAATTACTGAAGGCCCTGTACGTGGAAGTGGCGGATGAAGAGTTCGCCTTACAGGGCAAGCGGCCCTCGGACAGCCGCATCTTTGTTTTGACCGGAGTACATCGCAAGGACGTCAAACGCCTGCGCGGTGATGACGCGAACCGGTCGCCCGCAGCGTTCACCGTTTCCACTCTGGGTGCCGAGCTGGTGGCGTACTGGCTGGGCTCGGCCGATTTTCAGGATGAGCAGGGCCAGCCCCGGCGACTGGCGCGGCTGTCAGGGGAGGGTGTGGCCGGATTTGATGCGTTGGTCGCTTGTGTCAGTAAAGACGTGCGCCCGCGCGTCATTCTTGATGAGTGGCTGCGCCTCGGCGTGGTGAGTCTGGACGCGCAGGATCACGTCTGTCTCGACCAGAACGCCTTTGTGCCCTCGGCCGGCTTTGATGAAAAGGTCTGGTTTTTAGGTCGTCATCTGCATGATCACGCCGCTGCTTGTGTGCACAATCTGTTACAGGAAAATCCCCCCATGTTCGAGCGCAGCGTGTACTACAGTGGACTGACAGCGGAGTCGGTGGCCAGCCTGCGCGAGTCCGCACAGGCACAGGGTATGGCGTTATTACAGACCTTGAATCAGGCCGCGCTGGAACGCCAGCAGGCTGACAAAGGTAAGGCTGGGACACAGCAGCGCATGCGTTTTGGCGCCTATTGGTTTAATGAAACGGTTGTGTCACGTAGTGAAAAAACGTCACGCACGGATGACGCTGATCGTAGTCCTTAAATTGAGTAACCCAACAAAGTGAGACACCCCATGAGACCGCTTCCCATAATATTGTGCATCGTTATCCTCGGCCTGTTGGCGGGCTGTGCAAGTCCGGCAGGCGAGTCGTTGGCGCGTTTGGAGGGCGATGACGAAAGTGGCCTGGGCGGCACCGGCCACAGCGGAGATTCGGGCTTGGGTGGCACCGGCATCATTGGTGAAATCACCGGCTTCGGCAGTATCTTTGTCAACGGCATTGAGGTGGAAATCGAACCCCGCACCCGCCTGTCGCACAACGGCCTGCCGGTGGCGAGCTATGAATTTGCCCGTGGCGATGTGGTGGAACTGCGCACTCAGTTAGTGGGTGGTTTGAGTGTGACGCGTGAAGTCCGTATTCGTAACGCGGTGATCGGCCAGGTGCAGCAGGTTGATGTGGTGGCGCGTCGCTTCCAGGTGTTGGGCCAAACCGTGCAACTGGGGTCGCTCCATCTATTGCTGCCGCAGCCCGGACAGTTTGTCGCGGTCAGCGGTTTCCGCGATAACGCTGCCACCATCCATGCCAGCCGGGTGGTGGAGGTCGCGGCGACGCCGAGCGTGTGGCTGCAAGGCGCGGTGCAGGTGACGAGTCCGGGTCAGATGCGGATTGGCCAACAGCTGATTGATATTAATTCTGCCAGCAGCCTGGAACCGGGGACGGTGATCGGGGTGCAGGGGGTGATGCGCGGCAGTCGCTTGCAGGTGCAACGACGGGTGTCTACCCAGCCCTTTAGCGCTGAGGTGCAGCAGCTGCGGGTGCAGGGTTACCTGCAAGGCTCCGCTGCCCAGGGTTATCGTATTGGCGGGATTGCCCTGGAACGGATTGATGCCGATCTGGTTGCAGCCTCGATGCGGGGTCAGCCGCTGCGGCTGGAACTGCGCAAGAGCGGGGCCGGAGCCTGGCAGGCGTTGCGTCAGATCAAGCCGCTGAATATGCCCATGGGGCGGCCGCAAGCCCTGTCACCTCTGCGCTCACAGGCTCAACCACGGTCGCGCTCGCAGGTGCCCATACCGATGCGTCCGCCACGGCCAATATTCAGCCCTGGCCGGTTCGGCCGCTGATCGCGAACCGCGGGCAAACGTGTAGAATGCGTCTCTGACTTTGGCGCTCACTGGTTCGCATTGGGCGAGCGTGTTTAGTGCGAGGAATCCTGTTTATGTGTGCTTTAGCATCGCTTCGCCGCGGTTTGTCGAGGGCGGGGTTTGTCCTCGTGATGGTTTTTACGGCGGCCAATGTGCAGGCCGATGCGGTCATTGAACGCCTGCAAGCCTTTTTTTCTGAACAGGGCAGCATGCGCGCGGATTTTGTGCAGACGGTGCGGGGTGCCGCATTTGCGCAGCCGGAAGAATCGAGTGGCACGTTTATGCTGCAACGTCCGGGTAAATTTCGCTGGGATTATCGCCTGCCCTATGAGCAACAGATTATTGCCGATGGCAAACGGTTGTGGATTTACGACGTGGATCTTGAGCAAGTCATCGTCAAACCGATGGATGCGGCCTTAGGGGATACCCCGGCTTTATTGCTCAGTGGTGGCGATGCGGTGTTGGCGCGGTTTGACATCGACGGATTGACGGATCGGGCTGATGACCTGTTGTGGGTGCGTTTGGTGCCAAAACAGGCCGATACCGGTTTTAAAGAGATTCGCCTCGGTTTTGGGCCGAAACACCTACTGAGCATGGAATTGGTGGATGGTTTTGGTCAGGTGACGCGACTGGTTTTTTCCCATGTCGAGACGGGGGTGCGCCTGCCCAAAGACAGCTTCCGTTTCGTGCCGCCTGAAGGGGTGGATGTGGTGGGTGAGGCGGGATAGCTCCGCAGGCTTGTGCCTACGCGTTAATTTGCACGTTCCGCGTGGGTACAAAAAACGTGCCCACCCTACGGTTTTTGTTGGGTGCCATCATTTGTAATGCAAAACTCCATCGACCTTTTCGCCGCCACTGAAGACCCGCTCAGCCATCCGCTGGCGGATCGCATGCGCCCGCGTGACTTATCGGAGTACTGTGGGCAGTCGCACATGCTGGCCGAAGGCAAACCGCTACGGCTGGCGATTGAATCGGACAAGCTGCATTCCATGGTGTTTTGGGGGCCGCCGGGCACCGGCAAAACTACCCTGGCGCGGATGATTGCGCGGCGCGCGACGGCGGAATTTATCAGCCTCTCGGCGGTGCTTTCCGGGGTTAAGGATATCCGTGCTGCCATCGACACGGCACAGCGTCTGCGTCGTGAACAGGGTCGTGCCACGGTGTTGTTTGTGGACGAGGTGCATCGCTTTAATAAATCCCAGCAGGATGCCTTTTTGCCCTTCGTGGAAGACGGCACGGTGACCTTCATCGGGGCCACTACGGAAAATCCCTCGTTTGAATTGAATAACGCGCTGCTATCGCGGGTGCGGGTGTACGTACTCAAATCTCTGAGCGTGGAAGAAATACGCAGGGTGGTCGATCAGGCCCTGGCGGACGTGGAACGCGGTTTGGGTGGGCGGGCCTTGCAGGTGGATGACGAGCAGCGGGATGCCCTGGCACGCGCCGCCGATGGCGATGCGCGGCGTGCTTTGAATCTGCTGGAGATTGCCGCCGATCTGACCGAGATCGGTGAGGACGGTATCGAGCGTCTGGATGCGTCACTATTGAACGAGGTGCTGGGCGGTGGACTGCGGCGTTTTGACAAGGGTGGCGAGGCCTTTTACGAGCAGATTTCGGCGATGCACAAATCGGTACGCGGCTCCAATCCCGATGCTGCACTGTACTGGATGACGCGTATGCTCGATGGCGGTTGTGATCCCCTGTATGTCGCGCGTCGAGTGGTGCGTATGGCCTCGGAAGATATTGGCAACGCCGATCCGCGCGGCCTGCAACTGGCGCTCAATGCCTGGGATGTGCTGGAGCGCCTCGGCAGTCCCGAGGGCGAATTGGCGGTAGCTCAGGCGGTGCTGTATTTAGCCTGTGCGCCTAAAAGTAACGCGGTGTACGCGGCCTACAATAGCGCCGTGGCGGATGTGCGCAAGGAAGGGTCGCAAGAGGTGCCCTTGCATTTGCGCAACGCGCCCACCCAATTGATGAAGGAGCTGGATTACGGCAAGGCCTATCGCTACGCTCATGATGAGCCGGAAGGCTATGCTGCAGGGGAGAAGTATTTTCCAGAGGCTTTGGGGGAGCGAGTATACTATCGTCCCGTGGCCCGGGGGCTGGAAATCAAGATTGGCAAGCGACTTGCGCATCTGCGGCAACTGGATAAAAATCCGAAAAATTCGGGCTAAATCGATGGTCTTGACGGATATGTTTTCCACTAAGATGAAAAAGTTGGCCAGTCTATGCAAATATTGGCGATAGCAGTCGGCGGTGCGGCTGGTGCTCTGCTACGTTTCTGGATGTCTAACGGTATTTATGGATTATTGGGGCGCAGTTTTCCTTACGGCACTTTGGCCGTCAATGTGCTGGGCTCTCTGTTGATGGGTTTTTTGTACGTGCTGCTCATTGACAAGTTGGCCCTGGGGCCACAATGGCGGGCGGCGTTACTGATCGGTTTGTTGGGTGCCTTTACCACCTTCTCCACTTTCTCCATGGAAACGCTGAACCTAGTGGAAGCCGGTGAAGTTTTCAAGGCGTTGCTAAATGTGCTGCTGAGTATTTCGCTGTGTTTGGTTGCCACCTGGTTTGGTGTGCTGGCTGGGAGGTCGATATGAAAACCGTGATGTTGGAAACTGTTGAAATTATGATGGTGCGCGTGTACCTCACTGAAGCCAAGGCGCACCTGGAGTCCCTGTTGAAACATCTGCAGGATCAGAACCTGGTGCGCGGAGTGACGGTATTTCGGGGTATTGCAGGCTTTGGCCCGTCGGGCAAACTGCATTCTTCGTCGTTGCTGGATGTGTCATTGGATTTGCCGGTGGTGATCGAATTCTTTGATGAGCCGGAAAAGACCGCCGCGATGATCGAATCCCTTTATCCCAAGGTGGGTGCTGGTCACATCGTCAGCTGGCCAGTAAAGTTGACGATTGATCAAATCGTTAAGGAACCTCTGATTTATTCTGGGCGAAGTAGATTGTGATCTAAAATGTTCAGATTTACCAACAGTAGGCGCTTTTAGGCGAGGCGCGAATCGCACGTAATGGCTGGCTATTGCGAAGATTCGCAACGATGAAGCTGGATGTTTTAGGCGCAAGATACGAGTCCATGAATAGATCAGAGGATTCCTTAACTAATCCCCTCGTTGAAAAAATAAAAATTTAGAGAGATAACAATTTAATGTTAGACCCAAAGCTGATACGCAGTGAATTGGAAATCGTCGTGGAGAAATTGGCGCGCCGTGGTTTTACCCTGAATGCCGAATTGCTCGCGACGCTGGAAAACCGCCGCAAAGACCTTCAGATGCACACTCAGGATTTACAACGCTTGCGCAACAACAGTGCCAAGGCCATCGGCAAGGCCAAGGCCAATGGGGAAGATACCGTCCCGTTGCTGGCGGCGGTTGCCGATATCGGTGACAAATTGCGTGATGGTGAAAACCAGCTGGGTGAGATACAGGCGCAGCTGAATGACATCTTGATGGGTGTGCCGAACCTACCGCATGCCAGTGTACCCGTGGGCCTCGATGAAAATGACAATGAAGAAGTACGTCGCTGGGGTGAACCCAAGACCTTTGATTTTACCGTCAGGGATCACGTTGACCTGGGTGCTTTGGTTGATGGCATGGATTTCGAGACAGCGGCGAAAATTACCGGCAGTCGTTTCAGTTTGCTCAGTGGCTCGCTGGCGCGGATGCATCGAGCGCTTATCCAATTCATGTTAGACACTCACACTGACAAGCATGGTTACACGGAAACCTACGTGCCGTATCTGGTGAATGCCGATAGCCTGCGTGGTACGGGCCAATTGCCCAAGTTTGAAGAAGATCTGTTTCAGGTGGGCGATGGGGGGCATTACCTGATCCCTACCGCTGAGGTACCGCTGACCAATATCGTGCGTGATGTGATCCTTGAAAATGCGGATATGCCGCGTAAATTTGTCGCTCATACCCCGTGTTTTCGCAGTGAGGCGGGTGCCTATGGTAAGGATACCCGTGGCCTGATTCGTCAGCACCAGTTTGAAAAGGTGGAGCTGGTACAAGTGGTGCGCCCGGAAGATTCCTATGCGGCGTTGGAAGAGTTGACTGGTCATGCCGAGAGCATCCTGCAAGCACTCAAGCTCCCTTATCGCCTAATGACCCTATGCTCTGGTGATATGGGTTTTTCCAGTGCCAAGACCTATGATCTGGAAGTCTGGTTGCCCGCTCAGAACACCTATCGCGAAATATCTTCCTGCTCGAATTTTGAAGATTTTCAGGCACGCCGCATGTTGGCGCGTTATCGCACCGCCGGAGGAGGCAAACCGGAGCTGGTACATACGGTGAATGGTTCCGGCCTGGCGGTGGGACGTACCCTGGTCGCAATAATGGAAAATTATCAAAATGCCGATGGCAGTATTAGCGTGCCAGAAGTGTTGCGTCCGTACATGGGTGGGCTGCAAACCATTCCGTCTGTTTAGCATTCTTATCGTAGGGTGGGCATTTTTTGTGCCCACGCGAAACCTGAAAATTAAACACGTGGGCAATAAGACATGCCCACCCTACATAACGTTATTCGTTAATTGAAAGGTTCATGTATGCAGTATTTCCCCGTCTTTTTTGACCTTCACGGCAAACGTTGCCTAGTGGTGGGTGGTGGCGATGTGGCGGCGCGTAAAGTGTCGTTGCTGTTTCGCGCCGGTGCCGAAGTAAAAGTGGTTTCCCCGGAGTTATGCGAGAGCTTGCGGAATCGTGTTGCTAACGGTGAGATCAGCCACGAAACACGTGCCTTCGAAGATGCCGATATCGAGGCCTGTGTGTTGATTGTTGCGGGCACCGATGATCAGGCGGTGAACAAGCGAGTTTCTGATTTGGCTCATGCCAAGTGCATTCCGGTGAACGTGGTGGATCAGCCTGAGTTGTGCAGTTTTATCGTGCCGTCGATTATTGACCGCTCGCCGGTGCAGGTGGCGGTGTCTACCGGCGGTGCCTCGCCGGTGTTGGCGAGGCTGTTGCGCGCCCGATTGGAAACCTTGATTCCCTCGGCTTATGGTCGTCTGGCCTCGTTGATGAATGAGTTTCGTGACAAGGTGAAAAGCAAACTGGCCGACGAAGGCAAGCGCCGGCGTTTTTGGGAAGACGTGGCACAGGGCTCCATTGCCGAGTTGATTTTTGCCGGCAAGGAAGAGGCCGCACGCGAGGCCATGCACGGTGCGGTGGATGCTGCTCAGGTTGAGGAAGACCGGGGCGAGGTGTATCTGGTGGGTGCTGGGCCGGGTGATCCCGACCTGCTGACCTTTCGCGCATTACGTTTGCTGCAACAGGCCGATGTCATTGTTTACGATCGTCTGGTGTCGTCTGAAATTCTTGACATGGCGCGGCGTGATGCGGATTTGGTGTACGTCGGCAAAGAGCGTGACAAGCACACACTGCCTCAGGAAGACATCAATTTACTGTTAGCTCGTATCGCCAAAAAGGGTAAGCGGGTGTTACGACTTAAGGGTGGAGATCCGTTTATTTTCGGTCGTGGTGGCGAAGAGATCGAAACCCTGATGCAACAAGGGGTGCGTTTTCAAATTGTACCGGGTATTACGGCGGCGGCGGGCGCGGCCTCCTACGCGGGTATTCCGCTCACTCATCGTGACTATGCGCAATCGGTAACCTTCGTCACCGGTCATCTCAAAGACGGTAGCATGAATCTTAATTGGCCGATGCTGGCGCAACCCAATCAAACTCTGGTGGTGTACATGGGGCTGTTGGGCGTAACGACGCTGTGTGCAAAACTGGTTGAGCACGGCTTAGCGGCAGATACCCCAATGGCCTTGGTGCAAAAGGCCACGACGCGAGAGCAAAAGGTTCTGGTGGGGACGTTGGCGACCATGCCGATGTTGCTGGAGAAAACGGTGATTAAACCCCCGACGTTGATTATTGTCGGCAAGGTGGTGACCTTGCAGAAGAAACTGTCGTGGTTTGGTGGCGCGCAGACCGTGGACGACGTTTGATACGCTGCCAGCATGGCGGCAGCCGTTTTATTTTCAGTGCGTAACGGCTTCTGTCGACGTATTTTTGTGATCCAGCGCGTGTTTGATACCGTTGATAACGGCATCCAGGGCGCGGTCGAATAGCGGCACATCATCCACAAAACGGGCGTGCTTTGACTCGAATTTTTCGATGAGTTTGCGATTGGAGAGATCGGCAACTACTTGGTAGGCGCGATCCACAAAGGTGTATTCGCCGGTGAAATCGCATTTCCAGGCCAGTTTGCCGCGGCGGCAATGGCCGGTTTCCGCGTCACTGAATTCTACCCAAGTGCCCAGCGCCATTTCCTTGATTTCTTCTGCGTATGGGCTGGCATTCAACTCGTCGTTTTCCCAGGGGGGAGGCCGGGTCGAGGCGAGGATGATTTCTTCGATGATGCTGTCTTTGCCAGTTTCGTGGGCCCCGGCCTCGGGTAAGGTGGATATGTCGATGCCAAAATCGTCGTCGCTGAGACTGACGGGAGTGGCTGCGTTGGTTTGTTTGTTGGGGGTTTCTGCGCTCATACCACCGCGCAGACTGGCCAGATGCAGGACTTCGAGGCCGGCAAATAATTGCTCGGTGGCTTTGGGATCAAACTGAACCAGGGTCAGGCCATCGCGCAGGCCGTTGAGTATCCGCGGGATGATCTTGATGAGACGCTGGCGTTCGCTTACGGCCAGCTTGGGCTGCACACTCCAGATCAGATCGTCGGCGACTTGCAGGGCGGTGTTCCAGGCCGTGCCTTGATCGCCATCGCGCAAATAAAGATGGGTAAGCACGTCTTTCCAGGCATCGATTAAAAGGGTGCTGACTAACGGCGGCACACGATTGTCGATGACGCGGCGTTGAATTTCACTGGCCACCCGTTGCTTGGCATTTTCCAGCATTTCACCTGCCAGCTTGTTGGATTCACGCTCTTTTTCGATGAATGCCACAAACTCGCTGTGCAGGGTGGAAAATATTTCGGTGTTTTCTTCGAACTCGGCAAGGATGGAGTCCACTACGTAACTGATCATCTGGAACACAGCGTCCTCTTCCGGGGCAATGGTCTCCAGGCCACTGCTGGCAAAGGCCAATTCGTTGAGTAACTGGCGAGCCGGGTGCGCTTTTTTGGTAAAAAAATCCTTGTCTAGAATGGCGACCTTTAACAACGGAATTTGCAGACGTGCAATTTGCGCCTTGATATTGTCCGCCAGGCTAGGGTCGTCGAGAATGAAGTCGAACAACATGCTGACGATGTCGATGGCATCGGTGTCGACCTGAGCAATTTGCTTGTGACCGCCCTGCTGTTGGTCAGAGGTTTGTCCCATAGTTTGCCCTATGGTTTGCAAGAGCGTGGTCTTGATGAAATTGGCACTGGATTGATCTTGCTGTGGGGATTGTGACAATAGGGCATCGTCAGTGTTTTGCAATTGCGAGAGTGCGGTTAACACCTGCTGTGGCGCGTAGTAGACGGCGGCGTTTGCTACGCCATTGATTGTACTGCCAGTGGGTACCACATCGCCAATGTTGCCGTGAACAGGTCCAGAGAGGCCACCGGTTTCTGCGCCGTTCATGGTGCTGGCAACGGATGCTGCGCGGCTCATGGACAGTAACTGCTGTAGCGAGCTAAACATGCTTTCCGGTTGCGCAGAGTCCACAAATGCGCTGTCAGACTGCGGGGATATTTCCGCATCGCTGGAATTTGCAGTGCCGTATCCGGTTGAGTCTGCGGCGTGACTGACGGGGGCACTCTCTGATTTTCGAATGGTGCTTTTAATGCGTGGTAACACGCCTGCGGCGATCAGATCAGCGTTGATGGTGTCGTAAATGGGCGCCACTTTCTGGGCTACGAATTTATCAAATAACTTGTAAATAACCAGACGGATCTTTATGTCGGCATTCATACATCTGACCGCGGGAACAAATGCCTGAAACAGGACTTCCGGGTGCAGAGGATTATTGTCTTTGGTGATTTCGATATCTTCCATCAAAAAATCCAGGCGTGCGGTAATGCCAAACAAGGCCTCTTTGGCGCGGGTTTCTGCATTACCGACCATATTGCTGATGGCCAGGGACTCTTCCAGTTGCTCGTCATCCAGCAGTCCAGCCTGATCCAGTGTGGGGGTGTTTTTTGACGACTGCGTACTCGCAGATAGGGCAGCCTCGAAGCCGCGCGAGAGGGCCTCGAAATAGGTTTTTTGCATGAGATCTTTTTGCAGACGAACGTCTCGCATGGCATCGAAATAAAGGGTCTGTTGCTGGTTATTGTCGGCTTTGTCGGCCAAGTCAAAAAGGCTGTCGTCGATGCGGGCGAAAAAGTCCGGTAATAATTGGCGCAAATGGTGTTTGGCGGTGCGTTGGGCGGAAATGACCAATTGTGGCAAGGTCACCGACTGCGTTGCCGCGCTGGAACGCCGGGTGGGATCGAAATTGATAATATTGCGGTTGATAGCCATAATGTTCGCCGGAACAGGCGGTGTCTCCTGTTCTAAATATGAATGTTGGTGTCTGAAAGTCTAGGGTTCTTATCGGCGCGTTTTCGTGACCACCACCACATTATTGCTGTGATGCAGTCCACAAAACTGAGGCTGAGGATGCCCGTTGCCATTTATGAGTTCCTTGCTGCTCTGCAAGTGGTCGCTGCAGGGAAAAGTATGTTTGTGGTATAATTAACGGTAGATGATGGCCTGTGGGTCAGAAAAGGCTTCAAGTTCACTAAATTTAGTTTTATTGGTGGCACGCTTTCAAAATTTTGACTGTAAATCAACTACAAAAAGATCACTAAATTGCTTGCACCTTGTTGTCTATGTTCTATATTCACAAACACAGCTTTTTACATTGGTATTCAGGCCCGTTTCACCAGAATGTGCGGTGTGGGTGGGCTTAGCCATGTCGGGTAAGGAGCAGAAGGGTAGTGCGTTACCGAAGGCCTATATTGTGCCGATACGATTGGGTATCTACTCGGTGTTGGCAGTTTGTTCAGGTTATATTTATTTCAATGTGGGCGAGCTGGTTTTAACGCATTACCTCATTATTATTTCAATCGTTGCGGTATCAGCGATGGCGCTGTTGGATTGTCGGGTGAGCGATGATTACTGGAAGCGTGAAGAAGCTAAGGCCAACAAGTCGGCCAGTAAAGTGAGCGATTCATAACGGGTGTGCGGTCTGGTTATAGACTCTGATTAATAGACTCTGATTAATAGACTCTGATTATAAATACACTCTCATATAGACCGTATTTACCTCGATGCAGGTTACGGTTCATTTAATCATTTAGAAGGAGTCAACAGTTGGCTACCGTAAAAAAATCTAGCAAAAAAGCCAAGTCGCCCGCAAAGACACGCGGGTTGGGTTTGACTTACATTACCCGTATGGATCATGGTAATACCCACGGTTGGTGGGTACGTGTCTATAAGGATTCCAAACCGGTTGAATCCAAGCTGTTTTCAGACGGTGTACATGGTGGGAAAAACAAGGCGAAAATCATGGCTCAGGAACACCGTGACAAGGTCGTGAAAAAACATAAAATTGTCCCTGTGCATCTGCGTAAAACCCATGAGCATAGTGTCGATAGGCGGAGCACTAGCGGAATGGTCGGCGTGACTCTTTCTGTAGCGAATAAAACGGGCAGTTTGCGGGTGCATTGGAGCGCGCGCTTTATGGAAAAAGGGCGGCAACGCAATGTCTCTTTTTCGGTGCGTAAATATGGTTATGAAGGTGCTTATCGTAAGGCGTTGCGTGTTCGCTGTGATGCCATTGGCACTCATCTACCGAGGGGGTTAAAACCTCCAGTTCCAAATCGGGAACTGGAAAAGTGGATAAAGTCTGAGGCCATTTAAGGAATACGTCGTTTTTATGTCGTTATTTTTCAAACTTGTTTTTTTAGGATGGTTTATCGTCGGCTTATGTGTCCCGCTAAGCGCCGTATCGGAAGAAAATGCCGAGAGCGAAAGCCAAGCTGCGGTGGTCGATACTCCCGGGTTAAATGACGTCAGTATCGAAGCTGGTCTTGCTGCCGTCGAACTCAAAAATTATTCAGCCGCATTTTCTGTATTTGAGACTTTGGCTGAGGCGGGAAATGCCGAGGCGCAACACAATCTTGCCATGCTTTATCGAACCGGAAAGGGAATTCAGAAAGACCTTGCATCAAGTTATAAATGGTTTCGACGTGCTGCAGATCAAGGCGCGTCTGAGGCCCAGTATTATTTAGGCTACCTGTTTGATATGGGCGAGGGCGTTGAGAAAAATTCACGCTATGCCTTTGTTTGGTATCGTAAGGCCGCTGAACAGGGGCATGGTCTGGGACAGATTAATCTGGGGTTTCTTTATGCCAATGGTGCCGGGGTAGGGCAAGATATCGAGCAAGCCTATTTGTGGTTTCATGTGGCTGCTGCGCAGGGTTATAAAGTTGCGTTTGAAAACAAGATAATTATCGAAGAAGCTTTAAAAGAGCAGGAAAATGGAGTGGCTCGGCTGGGTGAACTCAAACAACGTGCCCGTGTATTCTTTCAGCAGTATGTTATGCCGTTTGCGCGGCCACCGATGTCGCATCAATCACGTAAAATTTCGTCTCACTAGAAATTTATCACCTGAAATTATTCAAGTTGTTTCCAGCGACCATTTTTTGGGTCATGTCCTGAATAGTAAGCTTTTCTCAATAAATGCCGATGAAATGATGTGTGAATTGCTTTGCTGATTCAATAAATTTCGAATAGGCACCTGACATATGGGTTAATTGATCGTATAAATAAGGTGCGTGAACTCGGGCTCTAATTCATGATTTATGATAAGAGGCAGGCGGCATATCAGTTATTGAATCAAAGTGCGCGTATAAAGCATTTTTAATCATCATAGTGATCTCAAACTCGTATGTTTAATCGTCTGTCATTAAGAACTAACTTGGTAGGTGGTGTGCTGGCCATGGGTTTTTTAGGTGTTGTGTTAGCACTATTTGGTGGCTGAAACTTATCGGGGTTATGCCATTGACAGTCAGCGTAACGCGTTTGAGAAGATTATTGGTTTACGGGTAGACACTTTGTTCTATGAGTTGGCGCGCGTTACGCATGACCTCGGGCAGGTGATGCAAAGCGGAAAAAGTTTCCCGTAGTGATCGTTACCGTTAAAGAATTGAGTCAGGACGAACTCGCCTTGTTGCACCGTCAGACTGTTAGAGTAGTCAACAAGACGTTGTATGACCACGATGTTTTGATAGGCGAAGTCTATAATGCCGTCAGAGAGAGTTTGTCTGCGTCTACATAAAAAGCATCCGTGGAGTTGATTCACTGAGTGTATCGACGGTAATCAATTAACGGATTGCTTACGGAAGGGGCTTAACGGTGCATGGGAACATTCAGATTTTTGATGACGTTGATAGCTTGCTCGATACCTTGCTTATGCAATGGCAAAGTGTTGGCGTGGAATCGATTGCCGATCATGAGGCTTTTCACGTGGCGTTGGCTGGTGGTAGCACACCACGCAGTTTTTATGCGGAGTTGGCTAAGGCGGAGGTAAAAGGATTTGTGCCGTGGAGCAAGGTGCATCTTTATTTTGGTGATGAGCGCTGTGTCCCGCAAGATCACAAAGACAGTAATTACCGAATGGCACATGAGGTCTTGGTTTCACAGGTAGCGATCCCTGCTTCTCAGGTGCATGCCATGTACCCGCCTTTTAACAGCGCTAAACAGCGTGCAAAGCAGAATACAGGAAAGAATGCAAAGGAAAGTGCTGCATATTATTCCGAATTACTGGAAAAAAAACTAAGCAAAGACACGGACGGCAATCCTGTTTTTGATTTGATCTTGTTGGGTATGGGTGAGGATGGACATACAGCTTCGCTTTTTCCCGATACTGAAATATTGAGTGAAAACCGCAGATCAGTGTCGGCGCAATATGTCGACAAGTTGGCGGCCTGGCGAGTCAGTCTGACGTTCTCTGCTATTAATGCAGCGCGTCATGTTGCCATACTTGTGGTCGGCGATAGCAAGGCCTCGGTGCTGTCGGAACTCTCAAAATTACCCACTAGCGATGTTCGTTACCCCATCCAGCAAGTCAATCCACAGGGTGACCTTCAATGGTACCTGGATAAATCTGCGGCAAGTTTACTCGTATCTGGACGTCGCTGATGCCAATACTGGCTGGTGACATTGGTGGCACCAAGACCCTGCTGCAGATAGCGGATGCCAACGCTCAAAATGATCCCTATCACACATTGCGCGTTTTATTTGAACGGCGTTATTGCAGTGTCGAATTTTCTACGTTTGATGCACTGCTGCATGATTTTCTGACCGCAGCTAGACAAGCGGAGGTGCCGATGCCAACCGCGGCTTGCATTGGCGTTGCAGGGCCGGTAACGGTGGATGAATCGGGAAGGACGATCGCCAAGGTTACCAATCTGCCCTGGGTGTTCGACGAAGAGACGTTATCAACACAATTCAAATTACATCCGCTTCGCTTGTTAAATGATTTTCAAGCGATAGGTTACGGGCTCGATGTGCTTGGTGATGAAGACCTGGTTGCCTTGCGCATCGGTGAAGCTGCCGCCGGGCCTTTGCCATTTCCGCGTGTATTGATCGGTGCGGGCACCGGCTTGGGACAAGGTATATTGGTGTGGCAGGGTGATGTCAGTAGTGGATATTATGAAGTGTATGCTTCTGAGGGAGGCCATGCCGATTTTGCCCCGGCCAGTCGCGAGCAGCGAGAATTACTGAGTTTTTTGGCGGAGCAGCAGACGCGCGTGAGTGTGGAGGATGTTTTGTCTGGACCTGGCTTGGTGAATGCGTATCAGTTTTTTGCTGATAAATACCCCCAGCAGGCGAATCCGGCATTCCAACAAATTATGGAAGAAGGTGATGCCGCCGCCGTGGTAAGTGATGCAGCCTTGTCAGCCAGGGATCCGCTGGCTGAACGTGCGTTGGCATTATTCATCGAAATTTATGGTGGTCAGGCCGGTAATCTGGCGTTGACTTGCATGGCGATGGGTGGTGTATTTATTGCTGGTGGTATTGCGCCTAAGATTCAGTCCTGGATGATGAACGGTCGATTCTTGGCGGCGTTCCAAAATAAAGGCTCGATGTCTGGATTGATGAGAAAAATGCCGGTCATGCTGGTGACTGATCCTCAGGTAGGCTTGAAAGGCGCGGCGCGGGTTGCAAGCCGCTTATGAAAATACGATGAGTGTGTACGCGTTGAAAGTATTGTATCGAATGTGTGCCGTTATGCTGCAAATTGCTCCGCCAGTATATTCAGGTCTTTGGCTGAGCCGATGATATTTTCGAGTTGTTCTTCCAGTTGTTCTTCAGTGAGCCCCAGGCTGGACAGTATTGCTGGCGGCAGGTCCGTGGATTCCGCATCACCGATGCCATGACGCTTGAGTAACCGGTCTGATAGCAACGTTAGCTGGGCATATGCCGCGTGTACACCATTGTAAAGTTCATCATGATGTTCCGCGACAGCGACCTGAATCTCTGCTTGTAAATTCCAGCTGCGCATTAACCATGCGCCGATTTCCATATGATCCGTGCCCAATATCTGGCGTTCGAGTTCAATCCTGGACTTATCCTGATTGGCGGAAATAATTTTCTGCAACATACTGGCTTCTTTTTTAAACAAATGTGCAATTAGCAACACGCCAAAATTGTGCAACAATGCACCCAGGAACCCCAGGCCGGGCAGTGGACGGTGCTGCCGTGGCAGGACTTGTATGATGCGTTCGACCAGGGCGCCACTATATACGCTGTGCTGCCAGAAAGCATAAAGGCCGAGTGGGCCATGGTTGGGAATAGTAAAGACCTTGCCTAACGATAAACCCAATGCGATATCCATCGTCAGATTGTAACCCAGCACCGCAGTGACGGCCTGGTGCAAGGAATGGATCTCCCCACGGTAACCGAAGAGGGCAGAGCGTGAGTAACGCATAATTTGTGCGGCAATGCTGGGATCGGTTTCAATGATCTCGACCACATCGTTAATGTTGCCATCGGGGTTTGAATTCAGGCGCATTAGAGTCTGAGCTACTTCGGGCATAGCAGGAAGATCGGTGGTAGATTCTATACGCTGGCGTAAGTTTGCCAGCAAAATGGGCTTATTGTGTGAATCCATTATGTTCTCCTCAAACTGTGACAGTCCATGTCAGCAGCAGTGTTGTTTGGTGAGCCCCACTCTCTAGGGCTAGGGGCCTCGTATAGATGACTAATTGATGTGATCCGTAAGGCTAGTGCGCCCATCATTTTGTCGACGTGTATTATAACGACCATGTTACATATTCCTTAAATAGATTTGGGCGGTAATATGGTTTTTTTTATTATTATATTTCTTTATGTTTTAACAGCTTAAAAGGATGATCATATGTAATGCAGCACATAATAATTCCCGCTGTCAAGTTATGGTATTTGTGCTTGTGGGGCGTATTTTTGATCATCGGAGGCTGCGAAAATGCTCCCACACCGTCCGATGGGATTGATTCATCAACGGGTCGCTTGGTCGACGCTGGACCCTTTACGATGGGTAGCAATAAGCGTGACACCATCGGCAAGCAGCAGGAGTATGGCTTGGTCAAACCGCTGTTTCTCGACGAACATCCCGAACATCAAGTCGATTTGCCCGCTTATTACATCGACACCTATGAAGTGACCAACGCTCAGTATAAACAGTTTGTGCAGGTCACAGGGCGCGCTGAGCCCTTTCCGTGGACGCAAAATGGTTACAATTTACTGGAAGCCCGCCTCAAGGCATCTGATTTGGAAAGTGTCCGCTGGATTGCCACCGAGTATTTTAAGCTCGACATCGACACCCGGCAGGTGAGTAAAAATCATTTATTGAAAATCATGCAGGATGCCCAGGTCAGCAAAGATCGTTTGCCGGTGGCCAGCGTCTCCTGGCAGGATGCGAATGCCTATTGCCGATGGATGGGGAAACGGCTGCCTAGCGAAGCAGAATGGGAGAAGGCGGCACGAGGACGTGACGGACGTGAATACCCCTGGGGCGATGACTGGGACACCGGAAAAGCCAATGTCGGGGATGATGCTGATTGGGAAAACGGGATCGCCCCCGTGGGATCGTACCGTAACAATACATCTGTTTACGGCGTGTTTGATATGGCCGGCAACGTCTGGGAATGGACAGACAGCTGGTATCAAGCTTATGCAGGGGGCGAGTACACATCGAAAGATTTTGGACAAACCCACAGAGTCATTCGTGGTGGTGGCGGTGGTGTCGGACATTACTCATTGTCTTTCTTTTTTCGCAGTGCGATGCGCGGCAATGCACTGCCTAACTCACAAAGTGAGGATGTGGGTTTTCGTTGCGCCTGGAGTGTCGAAGGCAAAGCCAACTAACAAAGATTAGTCATAAATAAAGTGTTGTTGATAATGCAACAGATGAAAAACACAAAATCAAAACCATGAAAACTGGAGAATATTTCATTGGGGTTGAGTCTTGTTGGCCTTTGTCTGATTACCGATGCTGTTAATCCCAATGCCGCTTGTCGGGCTGCTATTTCTTAGGTACTGACTGATAGTGCGGAAATGTTGGTAGCAGTCAATGAGTTGTCGACAGCATTATTTTAATTAAATTGTCTTTCCCGTGAAATTTGCACGCGTCCCTCTGAACTGCCGTTGTCATCGCAAGCTGGCGGCTATTCTGACAATAGCTTTTGTATCCACTGCTCGGTCTCTCGATAACTGCCTTCGCCGATTTTACGATACCGCAGTATGCCGTTACGGTCGGCGAGGTAAAGGGTCGGCCAGTAGCGATTCGAAAAACGTCGCCAGTTGACGAACTCATTATCGAGTACCACGGGGTAGGGAACGCCGTGTTTTTTCATGTAGGCCCGCACATTGTCCCGCTGTTTTTCATGGCTGAATTCGGGTGTGTGTATGGCAATGATGACCAAACCCTGGTTAGCATATTTATGCTGCCAATCGATGACATAAGGCTCGACGGCATTGCAATTGTGGCAACCAAAGGTCCAGAACTTAATCAGTACCACTTTTCCTTTCAGGTCGCTTGTCTGTAAGGGAGTGCTGTTAAGCCAAGTGTCACCGGTAATCTCGGGTAATTCGACACCGTGGGCCATCTGCGCGGGGCCTGATAGTAGCCAAGTGAGTAACACGGCAGGAAACAGGATGTACAGTAATTGAAAGTTGGAATTATGTTTAGTCATGGTTAAAACCTGGCGTGTAGATTCCGCGAGAGTATCCCCGTTAAGTCTCGCTCCCTCGTCGTCGCCACTTTTGAGTTGCGGACAAAAGTTGCCACGACAGAAAAAAGGGAGTGAGATGTCTACGCTAAAGCCATCACAAATTATTTCATACGGGTAATCGTGATTTTTGCGGTCGGGTTGCGCCAGTCAAAATCGGCACTGGAAAGATCGCCAATACCGTGAATGCCCGCATGAATATGCACGTAACCTTCACCACCGACACCGGGTGATCCGCCCTCACCACCACAAACCGGGCCGGGCATGTTCGCGCACAGCTCATCATTGGGTTCGCTACCGGCATCATACGCAGGTGACATCACCGTCATGGCACGATTCTTTTTCTTCGGGCCTTTGATACCATTGACCGCGATGAACGCATCGTTAGTGGGAATTAACATCGAGGCAACCGTCACGTATTTAAAATCGTCTGCCATTTTCACCATGATGGTGGTACTTGCACCGGGGGCCAGCAAGGCACCGTTCGTCGCGATATCATAAGCCACACTGGCGTCCGTCAACATCGTGGATAGCGGGCCGGTGTCACCACCTTCTGCCATTGCCGCCAGTGCATCGCTGGCAGGGGCGCCCAGCTGGTAAATGTGCGTCCCCTTGGTGTGCGTGGCGACCATAATGGGTGTGAATGTCTCGCCGCGGGTCAAGTTGGTGATGGTAACCGCGTACATCCCCTCGTCATCATCATCATCATCATCAGCCAGTACCGCAGTCGTACCAAAACCGATGCTGCTCAGCAGTACCAGTTGGCAGAAACGCATTGCTAGTTTCATTGTATTAGCTCCTCTAGAATCATATTGTGTTGATTTGTTGTGTACGACAAACATCCTGCCCATCGTCAGAAACAGCATGGCCTGAAGGACTCACGCGAACGTCACGGGTTTATCACAATTTGGTCACGTGAATGGTGGGTTTTTGAACAGAAATAAGATGGATCTTTCCCGGGTGGGGTGAATGGTTATGCCTGAACACTTTGTAAAATGTACTGTTTTATAGACAGTTTATCCTTGGGATGGAAAATATCGTGCTCATTTTGACGCCAGAAAGCGTCGTTCGTTCTTCGCTATGATCTAGTACCACTTTAGTAGACGATTTACGCAGATAATTTTTCATAAATTTCTGGTGATTGATAGTCTAATTTGGAGTGCAATCGTTCTTGATTATAAAATTCAATGTATTCGACGATGTGTGTCACGGCATTTATTTTATTTTTAAGCACACGATGATGTATACGCTCAGTTTTCATGGTGTGAAAGAATGATTCATAGTAAACAAACAGGGTTAGATCTTGAATTATGAATCATTAGGTTAACTTCGTGTAAACTGTAATTTTACTAGGATTTTAGTCCTAAGCTTTGATCCAGTAGGGTATTCAATTAAGCTTGTAATATGTCGATGATTTTTTCTTCTGCTAAAGAAAGAGGATTTATGAATAATAAAAAAATGAACCTAACCAATAAAGTGCTGTTAGGAATGGGCTTGGGTATTGCGATTGGGTTGTTTTTCAACCTGAGTGGGTTAAATGCCGCAGGCTCTTTCATCAACGAATACGTTGTTAATGGACTTTTCCATACCATCGGTAAAATGTTTATTAATGCGCTAAAAATGTTAGTGGTTCCTTTAGTCTTCTTCTCCCTTATTTGTGGTGTCTGCGGCATTGGAAATATACAAACACTGGGGCGTGTTGGCGGCAAATCATTTGCGCTTTATATGATGACAACCGCCATTGCCATTATGGTTGCCATTGTCGTCGCTGCTTTCATTGGCATTGGCACAGGCATGAATCAAGTGACTGAGGCGGCTTTTGCGGGGAGTGATGCTCCGCCGCTGACCGATGTTCTGATTAACATTATTCCCAGCAATCCAATTAACGCCATGGCCAATGGCGAAATGCTACCCATTATTTTCTTTTCTATATTAGTGGGCATTAGTATCTTAATGGTGGGAAAAAAAGCCGAAAAAGTCATTGACGGTGTTGAAATAGCGAATGAGATCATGATGAAAA
Source organism: uncultured Ectothiorhodospiraceae bacterium (assembly GCA_964401355.1). Lineage (GTDB taxonomy): Bacteria > Pseudomonadota > Gammaproteobacteria > SZUA-152 > SZUA-152 > SZUA-152. The sequence goes on from CAYNYJ010000045.1 coordinate 28,178, forward strand.
TGGTGAACATCATCATGGCAGTTGCGCCTTATGCTGTTTTTGCGTTAATTGCAAAATCAATGGCCGACCTTGGACTCGATTTATTAGCGCAATTAGCCGGTTATGTTCTAGTGCTTGTTGGTGTGCTTATGTTGCACTTGTTCGGAACCTTGATGCTTGTTTTAAAGGTTTTCTCCGGATTGAATCCTTTTATCTTCCTTAAGAAAATCAGAAGTGCACAAATTTTTGCGTTCAGTACCGCCAGCTCCAATGCAACTATCCCGGTTACTTTACGCGCGGTCACTAAGCGTATGGGTGTTAATAACTCTGTCGGCTCTTTCACGGTGCCTTTTGGTGCGACCATCAACATGGATGGCACGGCAATCATGCAAGGTGTTGCCACCGTATTTATTGCCAATGTGTATAATGTTGACCTCGGAGTAACGGGTTATATGACGGTTGTTTTAATGTCCGTGCTTGCTTCGATTGGCACCGCCGGCGTGCCTGGTGTGGGCTTGATTATGCTTTCGATGGTCTTTGCTCAAGTCGGATTGCCGCTTGAGGGCATTGGTCTCATTTTAGGCGTTGATCGTTTGATGGATATGATTCGCACATCGGTTAACGTATCGGGGGATGCGGTCGTCTCTACTATTGTTGCCAAAAGTGAAGGAAAAATGGATATTGATGTGTTTAATGATCCCAGTGCGGATGGCATTGACACCAGTGAGATTTTGCACATAGATAGTCAGGCTGTTCATCCAGAAGGAAAACTAAAATCCGACTCGGGTTAAATTCTTTTGTTGGCTTGGCATTTTACGTAAAAAAATGCGTATTCAATTCGCTAGTGCATGTCACTGCTGTCCCGTTAACTTTATAACCGTCATGCTGGCGCAGGCCAGCATCCAGAAAGTCGTTGAACCACCACCAAAAGTAGGCGCTCTTAGGCGAAAGTAGGCGCTCTTAGGCGACCACTGGATTCCGGCATTCGCCGGAATACCCAAAACGCTACGCGGGGCAGGCTCTGACGGAAGAGGCTGTTTAAAATTCATGTCTCAATTTCTCATATCACATTACAGACCGCACAAAACAACTCATTACAGCATGACAAGTATTTGTTAACGGGACATATA
>CAYNYJ010000046.1:0-29106 GCA_964401355.1 uncultured Ectothiorhodospiraceae bacterium
AGCACTGAGCACTGAGCACTGAGCACTGAGCACTGAGCACTGAGCACTGAGCACTAAGCACTAAGCACTAATTATCAACACTAGAGAAAAAACCATGAAAGTACTCATCACTGGCACGGCCGGCTTTATTGGCAGCCGACTGGCACAGCGCCTACTGGATCGCGGCGAAGAAGTCATCGGCATCGACAACCTCAACGACTATTACGACGTCTCCCTGAAAGAGGCGCGATTGTCCAAAATCAAAGATCATCCCGGTTTCACCGAAGCCCGCATCAGCATTGAAGATCGCCCCGCTATGGAAGCACTGTTTGCCAAACACAAACCCAACATGGTGGTGAATCTGGCCGCGCAAGCGGGCGTGCGCTACTCCTTGGAAAACCCCCATTCCTACGTGGAAAGCAACATCGTCGGCTTCATGAATATCCTCGAAGGCTGTCGCTACAACGGCATCGAGCACCTGGTGTACGCTTCCAGCAGCTCCGTTTATGGTGCCAATACCAACATGCCCTTCTCCATCCACAACAACGTGGATCACCCGTTAAGCATGTACGCGGCCACCAAAAAAGCCAACGAACTGATGGCACACACCTACAGCCATCTCTACGACCTACCCACCACCGGGCTGCGCTTTTTCACCGTCTACGGCCCCTGGGGACGCCCGGACATGGCACTGTTCCTGTTCACCAAAAAAATTCTCGCCGGCGAACCCATCGACGTCTTCAATTACGGCAAACATCGCCGTGATTTCACCTACATCGACGACATCGTCGAAGGTGTCATTCGCACCCTGGATCACACTGCCCAGCCCAACGCCGACTGGAATGGCGACAGCCCTGATCCTGCCACCGCCAAAGCCCCTTATCGTCTCTACAATATCGGCAACAATGCTCCGGTTGAATTGATGCACTACATCAAAGTACTGGAAGATTGCCTCGGCAAAAAAGCCGAAATGAACATGCTGCCACTACAGCCTGGTGACGTACCCGATACCTACGCCAACGTCGAAGACCTGGTCGCAGATGTCGATTACAAGCCCGATACCAGTGTGGAAACTGGCATCGCCAACTTTGTGGACTGGTATCAAAATTTTTATCACTGAAAATACTGCCCTCTCCAACAGCCTCCCGTGGCAAATCAGCGATTGTGACGATTCGCGCAATCGCTGATCCTTTCCTAAAATCACTCAAAAACCTAAAGATTTACGCTCGACCGACGCTATTCGATGATGATTATCAGTGATAAAAATTTACAACATCAAATAACGCCATCCAGCTCTTGAACAATCAATCAAATATTGATCGCCATCTGCAAAAAAAGATGATGCTAAAACCGTATGCAAAAGATGACAGGAACGTCCCAAATGTTGGCTGTTTTAATCTCGAAATGGTTTTGAGTCGCTCACAAATACTCACAACCCTGATGCTGTGCTTTTTTAGCGCCACAACCTGGGCAACGATCTTACCCGTTAGCATCGACAGAACTATCAAAACCCCTGCCGAACAATTTATCGAACGGGCCAACGAAGTCCCCCATCGCACCATTATCGATTCACGCATACTTGGCGATCGGCAACAGGGTTTTATTGAAGGCTCTTACAGCCTTTCTGATGTCGAAACCAACTATGATCGCCTCACCAAAATCATCGCCAAAAAAAACACCCCCACCCTGTATTATTGTAATGATGCCAAAGCCATGGTGATTGCTCGACGCTGTGGCTACAACAATATTTATTGGTTCCGCGGTGGTTTTGAAGAATGCTCGGTAAAGGGTTACCCCTACATAAAAGAATAATCATTCACTACAGTATTATATCACTGAAAAAATTTATCAGATGACAATGGCAAAATACAGAATATCCATGCGCACCACCCTGGGACTCACCGTATTGATAATGGGGGTGCTCGGCATGGCGCTCGCCGTTGCCACTGGCGAAGCTTTTCGGCAACTCGCGCTGGAGAATCAACGCGAGGCATTCATCTCACTTGCCAAATTAAAATTTACTGAACTACTGGATGATGCAAGATCCGATACCATACAAATGGGCCTCGGCATCCAGCAGCCAGTCGAGTTCAAAAATGCCTTCAAAGATCGCGCCAGTGACGATTTAACACGACAATTTAACCACCATTTTGAACGCGCATTGGTAAACTCCAAACAGCTGAATTTACATAAAATTATTGCCCTGGATCTTCAATTTAACAAAATCGCAGAATCCAGCGCAGGCCAATTTAGTCGCCCAACGGACTCTCTCGTCTGTCGTCAAATGCTCGACAAGATGAAACAGCGACGTGGAGCCGCACGCCTCAAACCAGAATCAGAACTCTGCCAGACTGGAAATGAATCGGTATTGGCGACTATCGTGCCTGTTGGCGGATTAAAAATCCTCGGTTATCTGATGCTAGTGGTCAATCCCGCGCTGCAGCTTGCAGATGCCGAGGTAGGATTGGGAACCCCGATGCGTATACTTGATACCAAGGGAGTGGAAATATACAAATCTGCCGCCTGGCCTACCGAGATTGGCAATAATATCATGCTTGCCAGCTACATCCTGAAAAACCCTTCAGGCACCAAATTTTTTGGATTCAGTTTTGCCACCAATATTAAAAATTTACAAAAACAACTGTCAGAAACTCGCAACTTACTGTTTTCCATTGCCGCCATCGTCATGCTCAGCACGGCCATATTGGCACTGCTACTTTTCCAGCGTAAGGCACTCACTCCCCTCTTTCTACTCACCGATCACCTGCGTCGTGTGCAGCAAGATAAATCTCAATTAGGTAATAAACTTTCCATTCAGGGTAATACGGAAATTGCCGAACTCACTACCAATTTCAACAACATGAGCAGTGAACTCCACTCACTGTACCGCACTCTGGAAAACATGGCGTTTACTGATGAACTCACAGGCATGGCAAATCGTGCATTATTTTATGATCGCCTGGAACAAGCCATATTAATCGCATCCCGCAGTGATATGCAGTATGCCGTTTTAATGATGGATCTCGACAGGTTCAAAAATATTAATGACACACTGGGCCATCACATTGGCGATCGGTTCCTTAAAATTGTTAGCGAACGCATACAAAGTATATTGCGGAAATCAGACACTGCAGCCCGCTTGGGCGGCGATGAATTTGCCGTGCTGCTACCGGCTATCGAGCATGATGAAGGAATCAGTCTTGTTGCTGAAAAAATTGTCAATTGCCTGAAAAACCCTATCATTATTGAAAGCCATAGTCTCACCATTGGCATCAGTATTGGTATGCTTCGTTGCCCGCACGACGGCAATAATGCCACCCTGTTGATGCAGCGCGCTGACATCGCGATGTATCATGCCAAACGCGAAAATATTAACTATGCCTTTTATAATCCAAGCATGGATAAAGAAAATCTGTTTGAACTAACCATGGAATCTGAACTGCGAAAAGCGATAGAAGATCAAGTCTTCGAACTTTATTATCAGCCAAAAATCAACATCAAAAACAAAAGCGTCACTGGCGTAGAAGCACTCATCCGCTGGATGCATCCTGAACATGGCTTCATCTCTCCTGATAAATTTATTCCCCTAGCAGAGCAAACTGGCCTCATTCAACCATTGACAAAATGGGTACTTGAAACCGCTCTCGCTCAATGCGCCGAATGGCATGCAAAAAATATCAAGATTAGCATCTCGGTTAATTTGTCTGCGTACAGCCTAAACGATATCAACTTGCTGGATGGTGTACGGCAGGCACTCGCAAAAGCCAAACTGGACCCCAAATGGTTAATTCTTGAACTAACAGAAACCGCAATCATGTCTGACCCTGATCGCGCACTCACTACGATTTCCAGACTTTATTCTATGGGCATTGCTTTATCAATAGATGATTTTGGAACCGGCTATTCTTCGTTAGCTAATTTAAAACGTTTCCCAGTCACTGAACTAAAAATCGACAAATCTTTTGTCATAGAAATGATCAATGACATGTCCGATGCCGTCATCGTCCGCTCCACCATCGATCTTGCTCACAACATGGGCATGACGGTTGTTGCCGAGGGTATTGAAAGCCAGGAAGTCTGGGAAAAACTGCTCGATCTTGGCTGTGATCTGGGCCAGGGTTATTTGATGTGCCACCCCTGCCCGGCTAGCGATCTTGAACAATGGTTCCAGCATTCAGACTGGAACGAGCAAAACAACACTCCCATTCAACTCGTTAATTAGGTTCTTCAGCTTGTTGCCATAGACACGGGCGACCACTCGCTTCGCTGATTGCCTGCAAACGAGTCTGATGCGCCAACTGTTCTTCAGCAACCGCCCTCACCACGCGCAAAGCGGACCGGTTCGCGCTCAAACGACGAATAGCACCTGCTGGCGATTGCGCATCTTCACCTTTACCCCCCAATAGCAAATCTGTTTGGCCACCGGTCATCAACAGATAAACGTCAGCAAGAATCTCCGCATCCAGCAACGCACCGTGCAATTCACGATGGGCGTTATTGATTTCGTAACGTTTACACAGCGCGTCCAGATTATTTTTTTGACCAGGATGCATCTTGCGCGCCAGGCTCAGTGTATCCAGCACGCTACAATGGACCTCCAGAACATCCCTGCCATCATCGAGCAATTTCAATTCATGATTGAGAAAACCCATGTCGAACGGGGCGTTATGAATCACCAGTTCTGCGCCGCGGACAAAATCCATAAAATCATTCACCACGTCCGCGAAACGTGGCTTATCGGCCAAAAACTCATTACTGATACCATGCACCTCGATGGCACCTTCGTCGATTTCACGATCCGGTTGCAGATACTGATGATAATGCCGTCCCGTCAGTCGCCGATTGACCAACTCGACGCAACCAATCTCGATAACTCGATGGCCTTGTCTGGGTTCCAGGCCGGTGGTTTCAGTGTCTAAAACAATTTGACGCATTTTTACCCCACTCTTTTCTCAATCCACAATAAATTCTTCATTCACGACCTACAATTCATCGACGCCACGGTTCGCCAAATCATCAGCGCGTTCATTTTCAGGATGCCCGGTGTGCCCGCGCACCCATTCCCATTTCACCTCATGTGGCAACAATGCCTTTTCCAAGCGCTTCCACAAATCAACATTCTTGACCGGCTTTTTGGCCGCCGTCATCCAGCCTTTGCGTTTCCAGCCAGCCATCCATTCGGTCACCCCTTTCAAAACGTACTGTGAGTCAGTCGTCAGCACCACCGGGCACGATTTCGTCAACGATTCCAGCCCCTGAATGGCCGCCATCAGCTCCATGCGATTGTTGGTGGTCTCATTCTCTCCGCCATACAGCTCTTTTTCATTCCCCTGATAACGCAATATCACCCCCCAGCCACCGGGGCCTGGGTTACCACGACAGGCGCCGTCGGTAAACATTTCTACAATGTGTTTGTTCATTATTTCTCGTTTTGAGTTTGACTGTATTTCATCTGATTTTCAGCAGATGGCAGTTTTTCCATCGCGCGCGAATTTCCCGCCAGTTCGGGACTCGTGACGTGCCCACGCACCGATTGCCAACGGGGTTTCAAGGGCGTCAATGTTACCACCCGCTTCTGTGCAACCACCACGTAACCCGCGCCAAAAATAGACACCCAGCGTTGGCCAATATGATCCAGAAAGCGCAGGCGACGCATGATGCCCTTGTGATTCAGGGGCGGACGAAAAAAATACCGCTGTGACTGAATAATGTCGAAACCCAACAGTTGCAGCCAGTCTTTCAACCGCGCCTGACTCACAAACCGGCCGCACCAGGGAGGTTTACCACGCCAACCCAGTGCCAGACGCCAGACCATCCACAGGCTCCACGGGTTAAAGCCGAGGATCACCACGTGACCTTCCGGAATTAAAATGCGATCCACCTCCCGCAGCACCTGATGCGGGTCTTCAGTAAATTCCAGAGTATGCGGCATCACCACCGTATCGATACAGTCCGAGGCAATCGGCAGCCATTCGGGCGCAGCATTGATACTACTACGCTCCCGCTCACCGGCCGGCGTCCTCCCCTGTAACCACTCATCAAGCACCATGCAATGGGGAATGCGCGTGCTGGTCAGGCAATCTTTGGAATACAGATCACCCAATTGCAACAAGTGATAGCCGAACAGCGTCGGCAAAATTTTGCGTAGCTGCGCGCGCTCTTCCGCCTGCAACCAGCGCCCCGGCAGATGCGTGAACCAGGCACGCATGCGCTGCCGAGTGACTTCAGGGGAATCACATTTCATCCAGCGGGTGTAGCGATTTTTCAAAAATTATTCCATTTATTTTTCATAATGTTATAGGACATTTACAATGTAAATTCACAGGTCATGTCGGGGCTGCCCTACACCTGTTTTTCGCCTATCGCGGGCCATAACAAATCCACCGTAACGATACCCGGAAAGTCTCGGTGCCACCAGCTAATGCATACTGCAAGGCCCTGCCGAATCACGTAGACTACAGTTTGTATCCGCACTCAATCGACCCCGTTCATCTGCGGCCCTTTCCTGTTTTGCCAAAACCCCGGGATGCCCAAGGAGGCTGGAACCATGCTCACCGCACAAGCCGTACCGGCCTTTGACGACAATTACATCTGGCTAGTTCACCATCCAGATCGACCCCAAGTTGCCATCGTTGATCCCGGTGATGCCAAACCCGTGATTGAGGCCATTACCGCCGCAGGACTCGAACCCATCGCGATCCTCATCACCCACCATCATTGGGACCACGTCGGTGGCATTTCAGACCTGCTCGCCCATTATCAGCAGCGACCACTGCCGGTCTACGGACCTGCCCATGAAACCATTCCTCACATCAACACCCCGCTGATCGAGGGCGATACCGTGAGACTCGAGGCCCTAAATGCAGAGTTTCGAGTCATGGACGTACCCGGGCACACCGCAGGCCATATCGCCTATTACCATGCAAGCACGAGCCATGCAGACACGCACCATCCGGGCCTGCTATTTGTCGGCGACACCTTATTTGCCGGAGGCTGCGGCCGACTGTTTGAGGGCACACCGGCACAAATGCACGATTCACTCACACGCATCGGCGCATTGCCCGACAACACTCAAGTCTATTGCGCCCATGAATACACTGAAGACAATCTCGTTTTTGCCCGCATCGCTGAACCCGAAAACACCGCCTTGCAAGCACGGCAGGACGGCGTTCGCCAACAGCGCGCCCAGGGCCTTGCCACAGTGCCATCGCAGCTGGGTATCGAAAAGGCAACTAATCCCTTTTTGCGCTCCGGGCAGTCCGATATTATCCGCGCTGCCGAGGCCTTTGCCGGTCGTAAACTCAGCACTGGCGCCGAGGTGTTTGGCGTGGTGCGGCACTGGAAAGACACGCTCGACTGAAAACTGGGCTCACTCACATCGAACAAACCGCGCCGACAAAGAAAATACTTAACTGAGCCGAGGCCAAAACGGACCATGACGCGGAACATTTTAGCTGCCATAATCGTTTAACAGTTCATCGTATCTCAATAATTTAAATAATAATTTCCCTATGACACTTTCCCTGACGCGCCTTTATTCGACCCACGATTTCACCCTTAACGCTCTGCGCCCATTGGCCCTGGCGGCCAGCCTGCTACTGATGCTGAGCGCCTGTGCTAGCGTCGATTCTTCAAAAAACGACCCGCGCATAGCCCAGGCAACTTCCCTCGCAAACATGCCCGGTTCAGCACCCGCCACTCAGGTTCCACTCACTGAAGCCATCACGCCGTCACCCAACACCCAGATGACACCCGGCACCGCTCGCCCCCCACACCTGCCTCTCGTCAAAGACCCCAGTACGCCTTGGCAGGCCGAAGTGGCACGCCAGGAATCCAGCGAAGCGACTGAGTCCGTAAACGAGGTAGCCAGCACCGTAGGTTCGCATGCCTATTCATCATCACCTTTCTCGCATTCCCCTGACCCCTCCCTCGGCATTTACGCGGCCAACGAATCTACCGAGCCCGAAACAAGCACCGAGCTCATCGCCGCAACCCAGGCACCGGCCGACCTCTGGCAGCGCCTGCGTAAAGGTTTCCAGTTAACGGGCCAGGATCACCACCGCCTCGTCACCCCTTACATTAACTGGTACGCCAGACATCAGGCCTATCTGGATCGCGTCATGAAACGCGCCCGCCCCTTCCTGTACGACATCGTGCAAGAAATCGAGGCCCGTGGCATGCCCATGGAAATCGCATTGTTGCCCGTGGTTGAAAGCGCCTTTCAACCTTTCGCCTATTCCCCAGGCCGCGCTGCCGGTATCTGGCAGTTCATCCCCGCCACCGGTAAACGCTACGGCCTGAAACAAAACTGGTGGTACGACGGTCGCCGCGATGTACCCAGGGCCACCATCGCTGCACTGGATTATCTGCAACGTCTGCACAAACGCTTCGACGGCGACTGGCTGCTAGCCCTCGCCTCGTACAACTCCGGCGAAGGCCGTGTCGCGCGCGCAATAAGAAAGAACAAAAAGAAAGGCCAACCCACCGATTTCTGGTCACTGGATCTGCCCAAGGAGACCGAGGGCTACGTGCCCAAATTATTGGCAATCAGCGCCATCATCATGCACAACGAGGCCCACGGCATCACCCTCGCCAGTATCCCCGATGCGCCCTACCTCGAACGCATCGATATCGGCTCACAAATAGATCTGGCACTGGCCGCCGAATTGGCCCAGTTGCCCATCAAAACCATATACCAGCTCAATCCCGCCTTCAACCGCTGGGCCACCGATCCCAAAGGACCACATGTTTTGTTGTTGCCCATCGACAAGGCCGAAGCTTTCCGCGAGGCACTGGCAAAGGTCGATAGCAAACAGCGCATCCGTTGGCAGCGACACAAAATTCGCGAAGGCGAAACCCTCGGCCACATCGCCCAAAAATATCAGACCTCGGTCAAGCTGCTGCAAGAAGTCAACAACATCCGCGACAAATGGATACGCGCCGGGCACAGCATCATCATTCCCGTGGCCACCAAAAATCTCAAGGAATACCTGAGCGAAGACCGCCGCCGCGTCGCACTGCAAAACACCAAACGCTCCGGTTTCAGAATCAGGCACAAAATCAAAACTGGTGACACCTTCTGGGATTTAGCACGCAAGTACAAAGTCAAAGTGAATCAACTGGCGTCATGGAATGGCATGTCGCCCAAAGATGCGCTAATGCCCGGCCAACAATTGGTGATTTGGTCTAAACAGCACAATCTCGCCAACGCACGCTTCGTCACACCACCGCGTAGCGCCACTCGTCAGCAACTCCATTACAAAGTTCGGAAAGGGGATTCACTGGCACGCATCGCACAAAAGTTCAGCGTCACCGTCAATAAACTACGCCGCTGGAATTCTTTAAAGAAAGGAAAATATCTTCAGCCTGGGCAGCGTCTGACCTTGTATGTGGACGTAACAGAGCAGTCTTAAAATTTGTTAATCCAAAACCACCGCGTACAGCGCCACGTCACAATAACAAACCACAGAAAATCCAGATTTTTAACCAGCCTCAGAATTTTTTGCATTTTTTACCGCAATCCACTGCGACATATATTTCGTACTCATCATAGAATGATGTTTAAGCATTCCACCTGTAAAATTATTTAAACGATGTTGTACTACATTTTCCTCCAATTCAGATATTCTTGTTACCAGTTGAGCACCTAAGCTATGGCTGTCATATCGTGCATGTAATAGCGAAACACCCTTTCGCTGCGCTTCCAGCCAGCCCTGTTCATCGTTATACAATTGGACAGCAGCATCAACAAATCCGTTTAAATCATCTGCAACCACACCTGGCCAGGGTTCTTGTTGATGCATCCCTTCACTACCAACCGATGTCGTAATACTCGGTGTCTGCGCGATCATAGCATCCAACAGTTTACCTTTAATGCCAGCACCAAACCTGATTGGCGCCAAACAAATACGTGATTTCTCCATTACCGTACCAACATCTTTAACCCACCCTTTAATCAAAAAACCTGTGTTTGGATTATTTAGAGCTGTCGCTTTTGGTGGAGGATAAGAACCATAAATATGCAATTTAGCATCAGGAATACGCTGTTTAATCAATGGCCAGATTTTTTGTAGATATAACACCGCATCCCAATTAGGGGCATGACGAAAATTACCAACCGTCATAAAATTTTTACGATCAGAAAACCCGCTTGTTTTGACCGGACATTTTTCCAGATCAACCATAAAAGGGAGGTAATGAAGTAAACTCGCATCAACTTTAAAAGTCTGCGTTAACAACTCCATTTCAAAACTGGAAATGATCAGAGAAATATCACTGCGCAATATAGCGGCAATTTCGCGTTTTGCTAAATCGCTGAACAGGTCTGTTTGGGTAAATTCACGCCTATCTTTATAAGCTTGATGACGAGCATGACGCAAACACTGAAGATCTTCAGTATCTAATATTTTAAGTGCCTTTGGGCAGCTTTTTTCAACCCTCCAGCCGAATTGTTCTTCCATCATAAAGCGGTCAAAGATGACCATATCGGGCTGGTATTCTAAAATATAGGCATCAAAACTATCGCAATTTAGCCTGATGCTTCGGCTTGAAACTCCTTCATCTGCCAGATCAACCATATACTCTGTCGGTGACGAAGGTGTCGCAAATTCAACTTTCCAGTCTTGCTGTTTAAACAGACGCAAAATCGACAGCATGTGACTGCCTGCCGCCGATGAATTTGGCTCAGGCCATACATAACCAATCACGAGTATTTTTTTCATTCAAACCTGCAAGCTAGAATGAAAAACAAAGTCAAAAAATATCTCACGCCTTGAGACTGAAGTTCACAGAACGCATTCCAAAAGTTATGCGTCCTGTTATTATTCGTAAAGAAAACACCGCGCCATGTGATTTTTTCCGATGCTATACGATGCAGGATAACGCTGCCTGCAAGCGTCCATGACTTGCTCACAGCGTGGGTGAAAGTGACAACCCGAAGGCGGGTTAATTGGCGATGGAATTTCACCCTGGACACTGATGACATCACGTTTCATTTTTTCCTCAGTTCCTTCAATCACCGGCACCGCCGCCAATAAAGCCCTGGTGTATGGATGCAGGGGGTTTTCCATGACCTCCTGCACGCTGCCCTGCTCGACGATACGACCGAGATACATGACGGCAACTTCGTGCGCGAGATATTCGACAACGGAAAGATCGTGGGTAATAAACAGGTACGACAAGCCCAGTTCATCCTGTAAATCTTTAAGCAGATTCAGAATCTGTGCCTGTACGGAAACATCCAGGGCACTGGTCGGCTCATCACAAATAATCAATTTCGGTTCTACCGCCAGGGCACGGGCAATACAAATACGCTGACGCTGGCCGCCAGAAAACTCATGCGGGTAGCGATGTTTCACTTCCGGCGAAAGACCCACTTGCGCCAGCAATTCATCGACGCGCTGTGCGCGCCCGTTAGCATCACCGCCCAAACCCTGGGTAATCATGCCCTCTTCAATAATATCCATTATCATCATGCGCGGATTCATTGAGGAAAAGGGGTCTTGAAAAATAATCTGAATATCACTGCGGTGCGGCCGCAACTGTTTCATCGACAGACCCGTGAGTTCAGTTTCTGAAAACCTCACCTGTCCCGCAGTAGGCCGGATTAATTGCAAAATACTTTTTCCGACAGTGGTTTTACCGCAGCCGGATTCACCCACTAAGGCCAGGGTGTGCCCCACCGGAATAGTCAAATCAATACCATCCACGGCCTTGACATGATTGACGACACGCTGCAACAGACCTTTGTGAATGGGGAAATGCACTTTCAAACCTTTCACATCTAACAGTATTTTTTTATCAACCATCTGATGAACAGGGTTTGATTTCACTTGTGTACTAGCTTTACGATTTTCTTTTTTCGGAATATTTTGTCCCGCTTGATACAGCAGACAACGCACACCGCCATCCTTTGCTTTACCGTCTTTCCTGAAAAATGGTGTCCAAACAGGTATCTGCTGATGACAAGCATTCCAGGAGAGCTCACACCGACCCGCAAAACGACACGCGGTGAAATCCGTCGCCAATGAAGGCACTTGGCCGGGAATCACCGCCAAACGTTGTCCGCGCTTTTCCATGCCTGGCAATGAATCAAACAATTTTTGCGAATAAGGATGTTTCGGATGAGAAAAAAATTCTGCGCGATCGAGCTCTTCGACAATTTGTCCCGCATACATTACCGCCACCCGGTCCGCCATTTCTGAAACCACACCCAGGTCGTGAGTAATCAACAATATAGCCATGCCCGTATCTTTTTGCAGTTGGCGCATCAAGTCCAGCACCTGGGCCTGTATCGTTACATCCAAAGCGGTGGTCGGCTCATCGGCAATTAACAGATCTGGCTCGCCGGCAAGTGCAATGGCAATCATGATGCGTTGTTTCATACCGCCCGAAAGTTGATGCGGATATTCATAAAAACGCTGCGCAGGATCAGGAATACCCACGGCTTCCAGCAACTCCAGTACGCGCGCATGGGCCACGGCTTTCTTCAGCCCCATGTGTTGTCGCACGCTCTCACTGATTTGATAGCCGATGGTTAGCACAGGATTTAGACTGGTCATTGGCTCCTGAAATATCATCGCGATGCGCTTGCCACGCACTTTGCGCATACTGACTTCCGGCAATTGCAACAGATCGTCGCCATTGAGCTGTATCACACCCTGTGTGATACGCCCGGCCGGCTCCGGCACCAGTCGCATTAGCGATAGAGCTGTCATGGATTTTCCGCAGCCAGACTCTCCCAGCAGTGCAAAAGTTTGACCACGTTGAATCTCGAAGCTGACCCCATCCACCGCCCGCACCGTACCATCGACGGTGGCAAAACTAGTTTGCAGATTCTCTATTTTTAATAAAGGTGTCGTCATAATTTTTTATTCTTTAAAATGATATTCATCAGCCTTTATTAATCAATCCCACGCGCGGATCAAAGGCATCACGCACCGCATCGGCAAACAGATTGGCCGCTAACACCAGCACAAACATAAACCAGAATGCCGCAACCAACGACCACCACACCACAGGCTCACGCGCCATCTCCAGACGTGCGCTGTTAATCATATTACCCCAGCTCACCATACTGGGATCGACACCAACCCCCACATACGACAATACCGCTTCCGCCAATACCAAACCGCTAAAGTCGAGCACGATGACGATCAACACAATGTGCGTCACATTCGGTAAAATATGACGACTGATGATTTTCATATTGCCCACACCAAAGGCTGTGGCAGCCTGGATGTAATCCAGTTCGCGAAGCTTGAGTGTTTCACCCCGCAGCAGCCGACACAGGCCAGTCCAACTGGTAATACCCAGAATCATACACAAAAACAGCAAGCGAATATCAGCCCGTTCGATCACCGTTTCAAACAAATCAGGATTATTGGTGATGTATAAATCTACCGACAAAATCGCTGCCGCAATCAATAATACTCCAGGGATAGAACTCAAGGTGGTGTAAATATATTGAATTATGTCATCGATCCAGCCCCGAAAATGACCCGCCATAATGCCCAAGATGATGGCAAAGGGCAGCATAATGAGCGTGGTCAGAGTGCCTATTACCAAACCAGTGCGAATACTTTTGAAACTAAGATACAACACGTCGTTGCCGACCTTGTCGGTACCCAGCAAGTGATAGTCAATACCAAGCTCAACAATCAGAGCCGCGAACAGAAACAACACACCTATAGCGGCAAAAACACTTCGCCAGGGTAGCTCACTATTGCCGATAATAATTTTATGCCATTGGCCTCTAAATGAACGTGAATCTCCCAATGCCAGATAGGCAACCCAACACGCCACTAACAGACACCATGCCAATAGCGCGATAGCAACAGCACGCAATCCACGCGAAATAATATCGGCAACACGCTGCGTCTCCGGATCATCAAGATGTGCGCCCCCGTACTTCAATCGCGGGTATGCGCGCAGCGTACTGCCATCCAGCTGTTCCAGCGTATCCTTGCTGAAAAGATGTGCTGCCAATGGCGCCGAATAGCTTTTTTCTACACTCTGACGAATGGGATCGGCAATCACATCCAGCAGGCTCAGCACCTCAACCGAATAATGCATCGCGGTGTCATTTCTCTGCGCACTACTTTCTATCACAGATTGTGTCGGCAAGAGCTTACGAAAGTGCACCGAGTCCAACAATCCCACCAACACATAAGCTGACAATATTATCAGCGCCATCATCGCCAAGGGACGACGCAATACCTGGCGCCAGGGTGCAACCAAATGCGGCTTGCTGCGCACATAACTGAAGAATGCAACTAACGTGAAGAGTAAAATGTAGATCAGTAAATCAGTCCACAAAAAAACAGGCTTGACCGGCGCCAGCCACAAGCCTATGGCTACGCTAACAAACAGCGCGACAAAAACCACAAGCCCCGGATGGCGAGTCATGTTAAACATTCGTTGATGCCAAATGTCGTTATCATGACAACCGCACTCGGGGATCGACCAGGGTATACGAGAGATCGGTGAGCAACAGACCCAATATGTACAACACTGAACCCAGGAACACCATGGCACGCACAATCGCAAAATCCTGACCGCGAATCGCATCAATGGTATAACTGCCCAATCCGGGAATACCAAAAAAAGATTCAGTAATCAGACTGCCCATAAACAACAACGGAATAGTAACGACCACCCCGGTTAATATCGGGATCATGGCATTTTTGAGTACGTGTCGAAATAACACCACCCGTTCAGACAGTCCCTTGGCTCGTGCGGTGCGCACATAATCTTTACTGATTTCTTCCAGAAATATGGTGCGATACCAACGGGTGCCCGCACCGATTCCACCAACAATGCCGATGATCACCGGCAAAATCAGAAATTTCACCGCTGCCCAGCCATCGTCATAGCCAGATATGGGTACTAAATGCAAGAGCTTACTGATAACGAATTGTCCACCAATAATATAAAACAGGGTAGAGATTGACATCAGCATTACGCTGATAATCACTCCTGCGTGGTCCACATACGTAGCGCGAAAGAAAGCGACAATCAACGCAAGCGTGATCGTCACCAGCAAACCAACAATAAATACCGGTATCGCCAACGCCAGACTCGGCACCATGCGCTGACGAATATCATGGGCGATATTGCGACCATCATCAGCACTGCCAAAATCAAACACAAATAGCCGCATCGTTTTTTCGTAAAAAATGGTATTGGTAACGACTCCCATGCCTTGCGCATCACTGTTAAACAACAAGGGTTTATCGTAACCCCGCGCCTGTTTCCATTTTTCAATGGCCTCCGCAGTCACACGCTTTTGCCCCAGTTGCATGCGCGCCATGTCTTCGGGACTATTCACCACAAAGAACAGCCAAAAAGTCAGCAGATTGACACCGATCAGAATCGGGATCGCATAAAGTGTGCGCCTAATGATATACGCCAACATTTACACCGTACCTCGGGCGCGTTGCTTACGCCGATAAGTCATCAATGCTGGCACAAGGGTTGCAAACAACAACAACCCGAGCAACACAACCGGCCAGAGTACCGGTCGATTCCAGGCAATACGCTGGGCTGCGCGCAACTGTGAATCAATGCGCTTATATTTAAGGGTGTTATTAGCCATGACATTGGGTTTAATATTTTTCAGCCAGGCATGAAACAGACTGAACTTTTTTGGGTGTACCCCCCAAATCCAGGGTGCATCATTTTGTGCAATATCAACCATTTCACGAATCACTGCCAAACGCTGCGGCCCGTTGGGCATACTTTTCATTTGACTAAATAAACGGTCAAACTGCGGACTTTCGTAGTTTGCGGCATTCTCACCATTTTGTCCCGCCTTGGCATTGGGGCCGTATAATAAAAACAGGAAGTTTTCCGGGTCCGGGTAATCGGCATTCCAGCCCCATTGAAACAGTTGCGCTGTGCCTTTCAACATTTTTTCCTGAAAACGGTTGTAATCGGTAGAACGAATATCTAACTGTAAATCGATTTTGAAAAATTGTTTTCGCAGCCAATCAAAACGCGCCTTGTCATCAGGGCCGCCGCCGGTGGTGTCCAGATGCACAATCAATGGCTTACCGGTTTTGACATCGCGTCCTGCTGGGTACCCGGCCTCAATCAATAACTGCTTGGCGGCTTTAATCGATTTACGTTTGAGTTTGCCGTTCTGCCATGTATACACATAAGGATTCACCCCTGCCTCAGCTGGCAGATAACCGGCGATCCCAGGCGGTATCGGCCCCTGCGCAGGGATGCCACGATCATTCATAAAGATGGAAATAAATTCTTCGTAATCAACGGCTATGGAAATCGCTTGGCGCAGTTTACGTGACCGCTGGCTATACCCTCCCACCACCGGGTCACGCATATTAAAGCCCATGTAATAAGTGGAGGCCGCGACACCCGTGGACAATTGAATATCCTTGGCACGCATCTCTTCTGATAAATCCACATCACCTTGATTAGAAATTTGAATGGCTTGATCAAAACTGTCAGAGCTGATACCAGAGGCATCGTAATAACCTTGCAGGAATTTATTCCAGGCGGGAATATTTTCTTTTTCAAGACTGTAAATCACCCTATCAATAAAGGGTAACGGCTGACCCGCATCGACCAGTAAGCCTTTGGCTTGATCCGTTGCTTCACCTTCCGAGGGATAACTTTCACCGTGAAAATTGGGGTTGCGCTCCATCACCATCTGTCGATTCGGATTATTCACGGTCAACATGTACGGCCCCGTACCCACCGGGTACCAATCCAACGTGATGTTTTTTTCTTTCATACCCGGCTGCGAATAAAACTGATCGGCCTCGGGTGGGATGGGACCAAAAAACGGCATCGCCAGCCAATACACAAATTGCGGATATTCGCCGTAAAGTCTAATACGGTAAGTGTAACGATCGACAACTTCCACGCCGGATAACGGATATTCCTGTAAATCTAAAAACCGTGCAACCTGACCATCAGCCTCGCGTATTTTTATGATTTCACGCAGGGTCTTTGAATAGTCTTTCAGTCCAACAATATATTCTGTCATCAAACCAAAAATCGGTGAATGCAGTTTAGGATGAGCGAGGCGTTTAATCTCGTACACATAGTCCGCAGCGACCAGTTCGCGGCTGCCGGTTTCACTAAAGTCACTCAGCTGATTGCGTGGCGCTACATCCTTCAGCGTCAAATTGAGATACAAAGACTGCCCATCAGTAGTCTTAGCAAAAGCGGGGTGTGGTTGATATTGAATCCCTGCCTGAATCTGAATTTCATAAATGCTGTAAGCAATCTGCTCCCGTGGTGCATCCGGGGCCAAGCGTCTGCCCTGCGCATCTTCAAAATAGGGCTGGGGAATCGCGGTGGCGGCCAAAGGTATCAGGGTATAAGGTCGCTTCAAATAATGGTACTGCAATGGCGGCTCGTAAATTTGGCCCGTGAAAACGATTTCATTTGAACTGTACGATTGTGCGGGGTCGAGATGTTTGGGGCGCTGTTCAAATGACGAATAATAGGTATTCTGACCCTGCTCCGCATCTGTGCCGGTATTGGCATAAGGATTATTCCAGCTATCATCACCACAAGCGGTCAACATCACCAAAAACAGGACGGCCCACAGGCTTACGCTGAACGATGTTATGCCCTTTTCAACTACGCCACATTCAAGCACTCAAATATCCCATCGCCTTTTTATGCCTCATTTCTACTTGCTTCTTATGACTTTTTTTAAAAAATAGGAGGCATCCTAGCCTTCACAGCTACCCCGTAAATTGCCACTATCTGCGAACTCTTTCAAGGTGATAATTTCGGGTGTCATTGCGTATAATACCAGCCCTCGAGTTTGTCCAGCCCGTAAGCTCAGCAAGTTGCGCGACACGGCCGAACAGCAAACTAACAACAAACAGATAAAAAAGGTAGCCACCATGGGATTCTTAGACGGCAAACGCGCACTAATCGTCGGTTGCGCCAGTACTCGCTCCATCGCATGGGGCATCGCTCAGGCTATGCACCGGGAAGGAGCCGAGCTGGCTTTCACCTATCAAAATGACAAACTGCAGGGGCGCGTGGAAAAGCTCGCGACGCAATGCCGCTCCGACATCGTCCTGCCCTGCGACGTGGCGAGTGATAAACAGATCGAGACTGTCTTTGAAAAACTCGATAATTATTGGGATCACCTCGATATCCTGATCCACTCGGTGGCCTACGCCCCGCGTGAAGAACTGGAAGGTGAATATCTCGACAGCGTCACCCGCGAAGGTTTCAACACCGCTCACGAAATCAGCTCCTACAGTTTTGCTGCGCTGGCCAAAGCCGGTCGCAACATGATGCAAGGCCGCAGTGCCGCACTGCTGACATTAAGCTATTTAGGGGCCGAACGTGTGCTACCCAACTACAATGTGATGGGGCTGGCCAAGGCCAGCCTGGAAGCCAATGTACGCTATATGGCGGCCTCTCTCGGCCCGGAGAATATTCGCGTCAATGCCATTTCAGCGGGGCCAATACGCACCCTGGCGGCCGCAGGCATCAAAAATTTCCGTTCGATGCTGGACTACAGCGCTAAAAACACCCCGCTGCGACGTAATGTGACCATTGAAGAAGTAGGCAATACCGCAGCCTTCCTTTGCTCCGACTTGGCCTCTGGCATTACTGGCGAGATTACCTACGTCGATGGTGGCTACAATATCACCGGCATGGCAGCCTTGAGTTAACATCCAGCACACGGAAACAAACGCATAAAAACATGACCGGAGACTGGCGAGGGGTTTCCCTCCCTCGTCAATTCTCGCGATCAGGGGTATACCTTAAGCAGATGGTTTCACGGGCTTACCCGTCAAAATACCCTCCTCACCTTACACTGCGTACAATCACCACTGCACCACTGCCTGCGTACAATCACCACTGCACCACTGCACCACTGCACCACAGGAATCACTGAGCACGTTCACCGTCGTACGACACATATCCAGTAAGCGATCCACCACCAGGATCAAGCCAATTGCAATCAGAATGATGGAAATCGCCACTAGGCTGGCCGACGAAATCCCTGCAACACCAGTCGACGTCAGCAGGGCCACCATAACAATTAAAAATTGCGTAGCAAAACTCAATTCAATACCGTAGGCCTGTGCAATAAAGATCGCAGTCACACGCTCAATCGTTATTGGCAAGGTTGCTGAAAGAAGAGTTGGTGGAAAAAGGCCGTCACCAATGCCGGCAACAGCGCGCGATAGTGTCGTCAGGGATTGACCCACACGCAACAGCAGCGGCATCATCACAAAGAAGCGCGCGCCTAACGCCATGACCACGGTCATAAAGAAAATCGCCAGAGGCCTGAAGGCCGGTGGTGGCTACCACTTTTGCCACTAGGGCAAACACACCGATGGGCGCGAACCTCATCACCCATTCCGTGATCAACATCATCACTTCATAAACACCCTGCCAAAAATTAACGACAAAAAAACTATGCGCTAACTATAAATCATTATCCCGCACAACGATTTTAGCCGTCGCTTTAAACGTCGCCAGTAAATGCGCTTGCACATTCGCGCCCTGCTCACTTGCCAAACGACGTTTCAGTATTTCACGCTCTGCCTTTTCCATCGCAGCAGGATCACCATCCGTTACTTTGTTCAAACGAATCACCGCATAATCACCCGAAGCCAAAGCAATGCCACTATAACGCGGCGTTTCTGCACGTGGATGTTTCAGCTTAAAGACTTGATTGACGATAGCGGAGTTGGCTTTGCCCTCGGTATTTGCTCGATCATTTTGGCGATTTTCTTTGCGTGTGATGTTACCTGCCAGCACCCAATCAACGGGTAAAGCATCCACTACCGTTTCAGCCGATTCGCCCGCAGCGAATTGTTGCAGCGCTTTTTCACCGGCAGTCTTGGCGCGTTCTCGTGAGTTTTCCCTCACCAAGGTCTGCGTGACCTGTACCTTTACTTCAGCCAAGGGACGCTGACTGGCTTTTCGATGCTCCAGCAGACGCAACACCAATACATGGTTTGCATGAAGCTCAATAGGCTCGCTGTTGAAACCCTGCTTCAGCACATCATCACTGTAAGCCAATGTCACGACACGCGGATTCGCAAATATGCCGACACCACCACGGCGGGGAAAAAATGGGCTCTGTTTAAGTTCCAAGCCTAATTCATCCGCAACGTCACTCAATGTGTCTGGCATTTCATAGGCCATGTTAGTGAGTTTTTCAGCGAGATCAAAATAACGACGCTCAGCATCATCCTTTTTAAACTGTGCTGCAATTTCATCCCGCACTTCGGCAAACTGCCGTGCCTCTTCTTGCCGGATTCCCGTCAATTTAATGAGATGAAAACCAAAAGATGTTAACACCGGATCACTGACATCGCCTTCATTGAGGGAGAACACAATTTCTTCAAAATCAGCTTCCATCATACCAAGGCCAAAATATCCCAGATCGCCACCCAGTTCTGCCGAACCCGGATCATCAGAATTTTCTTTGGCCAACAAATCAAAAGGCTCACCGGCTCTGATTTTTGCCAGCAGAGCTTCGGCCTTTTCACGGGCAGTGGCCACCGCAGCTTCATCGGCACCCTCTTCGATTTGAATCAAAATATGACTGGCCTGGCGTTCCTCTGGCACCTTGAACTGGCTGCTATTGCTCTCATAAAAATCTTGCAAGTCATTTTCGCTGGGCTCTTTTTCACTTTTCAAGGTCGCGGCATCGAGCTCAACATACTCCACGCGCAGTCTTTCCGTCGTCATAAAACGATCGGCATGTTGCTCATAATAGGCTGTAACGGCGGCCTCCGTCGCAACAGAGTCATCCTGATAACTTGACGCGGTTAAAACAAAATATTGGAAATCGCGCTTCTGCTCTTCAAGCTTAATGACAGCATCCAGTTCAGCATCCGTGATTAACACGCTAGCAGCCAAACCATCCGGCAGCTGCCCAGAGGTGATTAAACGTTTTACACGTCGTTCAAAAGCAACGGGGGATTGTCCCTGCGCACGCACTTGCTGCTGGTACAAGCTGGATGAAAAAGCGCCCTCTTCGCGAAAGGCATCAATACTCTGAATGGTGGCGATCACCGTGCTGTTTGAAACGCGATAGCCCATAGCCTCTGCATTCTGTAATAACAACTCTTGCTCAACCATTTCGTTAATGACGCTTTGTTTGATCTGCGGATCAAATAATTGCGCATCAAACTGTGCACCCAACATTTGTTGCATGCGACTACGCTGCTGATAAAAGGCCTGCTGAAATTCACGTTCATTGATTTCGGTGCCATTCACATTGACAACCACCAGCTTCCCGCCATTACCCAGGTAATCGGTAATTCCGAATAATGAAAACACCAGAATAATTAAACCGATAATTACCCAAGCAATCCACCCCTTAGCGTGTTCTCTAATAAAATGCAGCATAGTGTATGTTCTATTTTTTGTGTGATGAATGAGCTGTCATTAACGAACAACCCGACAATCGAATTTTAACCTATTCTCAAGCATTTTAGGTTTTTTTAATTGGCAAATAATATAGGGGCCCAAAAAATAACAAAAATCACTCTCAATATTTTTCGGCATCCAAAAAGCAAAAAGGCGCTCCCACATTAACAGGAGCGCCTTAAATACTAATCATGGCGGAGTGGACGGGACTCGAACCCGCGACCACCGGCGTGACAGGCCGGTATTCTAACCAACTGAACTACCACTCCCAAACTTTGAAACAGCAGCTATAAAGCACCGTAAACGATGGTGGGTGCTGAGGGACTTGAACCCCCGACATTCGCCGTGTAAAGGCGACGCTCTCCCAACTGAGCTAAGCACCCCTCAAGCGAGCACGCTAGTTTACGGCATCCTTCAATGCTTTGCCAGCCTTAAACACTGGGTTTTTTGAAGCTTTAATTTGAATGGCTTCGCCCGTACGCGGATTACGGCCAGTACGAGCAGCACGATCTTTTACACTAAAAGTACCAAAGCCCACCATGGCAACTTGATCGCCTTTTTGTAAGGCGCCCGTAACCGCTGTAATCATTCCGTCAACAGCACGACTGGCAGCCGCTTTTGAAATATCTGCGCTATCGGCAACTGCATCGATTAATTCTGCTTTATTCACTTAGAACACCTCTCTGTGTTAATTTGTTGTGAGTTACGAATGGTCTCGCAAAAAACCGCCTGAAGACTTTTCACAACCCAAGTCACAACTCAGGCAGCCGGCGTATTTTCGCCACGATTTATACCAATGGCAATTCACCTGTGTCAAGGATTCTCGGGCATATTCCTGCGAATTCACGTTGTTTTAGTAAGACTCGCACAAGTCAAGACCCAATCGTCGTATAGACAAAATACTTATGGCATGAATACAAAACACCACCGCCGGAAATTTCCGGGGTGATATTTTACTCCAATCATATTCGTTAATGAGTTTGAATCGTTTTGCGTTTCGCGGTTTTGGCAACTGGAGCGACCTTAGCCTCTGGTGCCGGTTGCGGCATGTGTTGTAATGCCACTTCCAGCACTTGATCAATCCAACGCACCGGACGAATATCCAAATTCTGCTTAATATTCTTGGGGATATCCGCCAAATCACGAGTATTTTCTTCAGGGATTAGGACTATTTTAATGCCACCACGATGGGCTGCAAGCAGCTTTTCTTTCAAACCACCAATGGGTAAAACCTCACCGCGCAAGGTGATTTCACCGGTCATGGCAACGTCCGCACGCACCGGTATATTGGTCAATACCGACACCAATGCCGTACACATACCAACGCCGGCGCTAGGCCCATCTTTCGGCACTCCCCCTTCTGGCACATGAATATGGATATCACTCTCATTGTAAAAATTCGGTTCCAAGCCTAAAGCCTTAACACGGCTTCGCACCACGCTCATTGCCGCCTGTATAGACTCTTTCATCACATCACCCAGTTGGCCCGTGATATTATGTTTACCCTTACCGGGCATCTTGACGGCCTCGATGGTCAGCAATTCTCCGCCCACTTCAGTCCAGGCCAAACCCGTGACCTGCCCAATCTGATCGGTCTCCTCAGCACTGCCAAAGCGGAAACGTCGAACGCCCAAAAACTTCTCCAGATTACGCGAAGTAATATTGATTTTTTTAGTCTCGGGTTCCAGCAAAATTTGTTTGACCACTTTACGGCACATTTTTGAAATTTCACGTTCAAGTCCACGCACACCGGCTTCGCGAGTGTAATAACGAATCACATCACGAATGGCCGTTTCGTTAATATGAATTTCTTTTTTCTTCAAACCCGATGCCGACACTTGCTTGCCAATCAAATAACGTTCAGCAATATGCAATTTTTCATCTTCCGTGTATCCCGCCAGTCGAATGACTTCCATTCGATCCAGTAACGGGCTGGGGATATTAAGCGTGTTGGCGGTGGCAACAAACATCACATCTGACAGGTCATAATCTACTTCCAGATAATGATCGTTGAAGGTATTATTTTGTTCAGGGTCGAGAACTTCCAGTAAAGCTGAGGCCGGGTCACCCCGAAAATCCGTGGACATTTTGTCGAGTTCATCCAATAGGTACAACGGATTCCGGGTTTCAACCTTGGCAAGATTTTGTATGATTTTACCCGGCATGGCACCGATATACGTGCGACGATGCCCACGGATTTCGGCCTCGTCACGAATACCACCCAAAGACATCCGAATAAATTTACGATTAGTCGCACGCGCAATGGATTTACCCAAGGAAGTTTTACCCACACCAGGAGGTCCCACCAAACACAGAATCGGCCCTTTCACTTTTTTGGCACGCTGCTGCACCGCGAGATACTCAAGGATGCGTTCTTTAACCTTCTCCAGGCCATAGTGATCGGCCTCCAATACCTCCATGGCCTTAACCAGATCATGACGCACCTTGGTGCGTTTTTTCCACGGCACGTTGATCAACCAGTCGATGTAGTTTCTCACCACCGTGGCTTCCGCAGACATCGGTGACATCATGCGCAATTTGCCCAATTCAGTATCGGCCTTTTCGCGTGCCTCTTTGGACATGCCCGCCTTTTCAATCTTACTTGCCAGTTCATCCAGTTCATTGTGACTCTCATCCATGTCACCTAACTCTTTCTGGATGGCCTTCATTTGTTCGTTGAGATAATACTCGCGCTGACTCTTTTCCATTTGACGCTTCACACGTCCACGGATGCGTTTCTCGACTTGCAACAAATCGATCTCCGCTTCCATCAATGCGATCAGGTGTTCCAGACGCTTGCGCGCATCACCGATTTCCAAAATATTTTGCTTTTCGTCAATTTTCAGTGACATGTGCGCGGCAATGGTGTCGGCTAGCCGGCCTGGCTCTTCGATGCCCGCCAGCGAAGACAAAATCTCCGGTGGTACTTTTTTACTGAGTTTCACGTACTGCTCGAACTGCGCCAGTATCGATCGCATCAACACCTCACTTTCACGATCATCCAACTCTTCAGTTTCGTTACCCAGCAAACTGACCTGCGCTTGAAAATAATCTTCCGTACCCAGGTAATTCAATACTTTGGCGCGCTCTCCACCCTCCACCAGCACCTTGATGGTGCCATCTGGCAGCTTCAGCAATTGCAGGATATTGGCGACCGTACCGATACGATAAAGATCCTCCGGCTCTGGATCATCCTGTGAAGCGTTTTTTTGCGCTGCCAGCAAGATCTGCTTATCCTCTTCCATTGCGGCCTCAAGGGCACTGATGGACTTGTCACGCCCGACAAATAGCGGGATAACCATGTAGGGATAGACCACCACGTCACGCAACGGCAGCACCGGCATCACCTGTGGCGAATCATGTATCACATCTGAAATTTTGTCTTTATCCGACATCGGGATTCCCTCAGGTAGCGTTAATCGGCTTTACTTATATGGCACTTACTCATCAAGTCGGCACTAACTGGATTAGCCTTTAGAGTATTCTTGAAAAGGATTTGGGGATTACACGCCCCAATTTCAAGGGTTCAAGGGAAACTTGACCCCTTATAAACTAAAAAGAGAGGGTTAAAAACCATTTTTATGGGGTTAAAAGCATAAAAACCGGGGAACCCCGGCTTTTATAATGATACTTTATAATCAATACCCTGCCCACAAAGGGCAGTCAATTCAGTCAGATACAGCTCGATGCTGCTCTCCCCCCTCATAAATCAGCAAGGGTTTTGACTTTTCGTTGATAACATCTGCATCAATAATGACTTTACTCACCCCACTCAAAGCCGGTAAATCATACATCGTATCCAACAACACTTTTTCTAGTATTGAGCGTAAACCACGCGCACCCGTCTTACGTTCCATGGCCCGCTGTGCCACAGCGTGCAAGGCTTCTTCACGAAATTCCAGCTCACAATCTTCCATTTCAAACAATTTTGCATATTGCTTGGTGATGGCATTTTTCGGTTCCGTCAGAATTTGTACCAGAGCAGTTTCATCCAGCTCTTTCAAGGTCGCAATGACCGGCAAACGGCCCACAAATTCCGGGATCAGACCGTACTTGGTGAGATCTTCCGGCGCAACATCTTCGAGAGTTTCACCAATGCTTTTTTGGTCTGCCTTACTCTGCACCACAGCCGAAAAACCAATACCGCTCTTTTCCGAACGATCACGAATCACCCGTTCCAAACCATCAAACGCGCCTCCGCAGATAAAGAGGATATTTGACGTATTCACCTGTAAAAATTCTTGCTGCGGGTGCTTACGCCCACCCTGTGGTGGTACGGAGGCAATCGTACCCTCAATCAGCTTCAACAAAGCCTGCTGTACACCCTCACCCGACACGTCACGAGTGATGGAGGGGTTGTCAGATTTACGGGAAATTTTATCAATTTCATCGATGTAGACAATACCCGTTTGGGCCTTTTCGACATCGTAGTCGCATTTCTGCAACAATTTCTGAATAATATTCTCAACATCCTCACCCACATAACCGGCTTCGGTCAGGGTGGTGGCATCAGCGATAGTGAAAGGGACATCCAACAGCCGCGCCAAGGTCTCGGCCAACAGTGTTTTACCACTGCCCGTGGGACCAATTAATAAGATATTTGACTTGGAAAGTTCGACCCCGTCCTTCTGGGTGCCAGCCTCCAGCCGTTTGTAATGGTTATAAACGGCCACCGCGAGAATTTTCTTCGCCCCTGGTTGACCAATCACATATTCGTCCAGACTCTGGTTGATCTCGTGTGGCGTCGGTAGTTTACTATCACCTTGACTGGAGGACTTCTCCTCGATTTCTTCACGGATGATGTCATTACACAACTCGACACACTCATCACACACAAACACCGAGGGGCCAGCTATAAGCTTCCGCACCTCGTGTTGGCTCTTTCCGCAAAAAGAGCAATACAGCAGTTTGCCGCCATCATCGCCCTTGTTTTGCTTGTCGTCACTCATGTTTACCTCGGAGAATTTTAACAGGAGAGGGATACTCATCGCATCCTCAGCCCCTAAACCAAATATCGTCTGGAATCAGGATTTACTTTAGCGTCACTTGGCGAACGTGGCAACCGTACTAAATGTCCGTCTTTTCCGGCACACTGCGTCGATCCAGCACTTCGTCAATAAGCCCGTAGGTCATTGAATCCTCAGAACTCATGAAGTTATCCCGATCCGTATCCAAAGCAATTTGCTCTATCGACTGACCGGTGTGGTCGGACATAATTTTGTTCAAGCGGTCTCGAGTATTCAAAATTTCCCGAGCGTGAATCTCGATATCCGTCGCCTGCCCCTGCACTCCGCCCAGAGGTTGATGAATCATCATGCGAGAATGTGGCAAGCAATAACGCTTGCCTTTGGCGCCACCGGTCAGCAGCAAAGCTCCCATGCTTGCGGCTTGGCCAATGCACATGGTACTCACGTCGCAGCTGATAAACTGCATCGTATCGTAAACGGCCAGACCGGCGGTCACTGAACCACCCGGTGAGTTGATATAAAAACTGATATCCTTGTCCGGGTTATCGGATTCTAGGTACAGCAACTGGGCGACAATAACATTGGCGACATGGTCGTCTATCGCACCCACCAGGAAGATCACACGCTCTTTCAGCAGGCGAGAATAAATATCGTAAGAACGCTCTCCACGAGCGGACTGCTCCACCACGATAGGAATCAGATTCAGATTTTCAATCGGGCCGCTTGTGCCAGCACTATTTCCTGAATAAGGTATATTTTTCATGAGTGTCACGTTCTCTGTGAATGTATTGAGTAAGGGCACGGGCACAGCCAGCGCCGTTGATCAGTTCGCAGTCTGCCCCGGATTCATAAGAGCGTCAAATGAAGTCGGCTTGTCACTGACTTTGGCCGCGGCCAACACCAATTCCACCGCCATCTCTTCCAATGTCACGTTTTCCAAATCCTTCAGACGGTCTTTATCGCTGTAGTAAAATTTCACCACCTCTTCCGGAAGTTCATAGGTAGAAGCCATTTTTTCAACGGCCTCACGCAGTCGGGCTGGCGGCACTGTGATGCTGTTTTTCTGGATAATTTCAGACAGAACCAAGCCCAAAGAAACACGACGCTTTGCCTGGTTTTCAAATTGCGCAGGATCAACGTCTTGCAGCTGGCCTACGGGCGCATACTGCTGCATGGTTTCCTGGCGCTGCTTCACCAACACTTCAATTTCGCTGTCAACCAAGGCCTTGGGGACTTCAAGCAGATTCAGGCCCATCAAGCCGTCAAACACCTGTTCTTTCACCCGGCTGGCAATGGCCTGCTCAGCTTCGCGCTGCATGTTGTCACGCACCTGCTTTTTCAATGCCTCCAGGCCGCCTTCCTTGACGCCAAATTCCACGGCAAATTCGTCATTCAATTCCGGCAATACCGACTCTTCCACCTTGTGCACCGTGGTCGCAAATTCTGCGGCCTTACCCGCCAGATCTTTCGCCTGATAGTCGTCGGGGAAGGTCACATTCAAGGTCAACTCCTGACCTGCTTTGGCACCCGTTAATTGATCTTCAAAACCGGCAATCATGCGTTTGCTACCCAGTTCCACCGACACCTGCTGACCTACGCCCCCCGAAAATTCCTCGCCATCAATAGAGCCTACAAAATCAATCGTCAGCTGATCGCCCTCTTTTGCAGCACGCTCCACTTCCTGCCAGCCCTTGCGTTGCTTGCGGATAGTGTCCAGCATTTTATCGAGATCAGCATCCGCAACCTCCAGTACCGGGCGGTCGATTTTAATCTTATCCAGACCCTTCACTTCAAATTCAGGATAGACTTCAAAAGTCGCGGTAAACTCAATACCTTCTTTGCTATCATTGGGCTCAATCAACGGCATGCCCGCAGGACGCAGCTTTTCTTGCGTAACGGCCTCATAAAAACTGTTCTGCATCACTTCACCGATGACTTCCTGGCTGACCTGGCCACCAAATTTCTTGCGCACCACACTAAAAGGCACCTTGCCTGGGCGAAAACCATCAATTTTGACGCGACCAGCCAAGTCTTTCAGACGTTTCTGGATTTCGCCATCGACCTTCTCTTTAGGCACTGTCACTGTCATTCGGCGTTCCAGACCACTAGTCGTTTCAATTGAGACTTGCATTGCTATTTCCCCACTCGAATATGAATTCGCCATATCTAAATACTAGCGATAATAATGGTGCCGTCCCCCGGACTCGAACCGGGACGGGTTGCCCCACCAGAACCTAAATCTGGCGTGTATACCAATTTCACCAGGACGGCATGTTCAACGTACTCATCCTTCCCACATGCGCGATTGCCACGAACCGAATATTTGCGACATATCCGACGATAACCCCGCGCACACGGGTCATCGACCATTCTACCACTGCGACCCGTTTCTACACAGGATATCAAGCTGCGCAGGCTAGGTTCCATCGCCTCAGCATGCACGAGGGAACCCTGTAACCGCCTGCCAGCGACTCCGTCACCTAATTTTCCACAAAAAAAACCCGGCGCTGGCCGGGCTTATGGAATGGTGGGCCATGTAGGACTTGAACCTACAACCAATTGATTAAGAGTCAACTGCTCTACCAATTGAGCTAATGGCCCAAACTGGGCAACCCCGTACGACTTCCCGCGTTCAAGAGTCAAATTTGCTCTCTGCCGCCCGCGCACTCCGGCTACGATCGGCACTCTAATATGGGGTGGACGATGGGACTCGAACCCACGACGACTGGAATCACAATCCAGGGCTCTACCAACTGAGCTACGCCCA
>CAYNYJ010000047.1:0-28290 GCA_964401355.1 uncultured Ectothiorhodospiraceae bacterium
TGACGGTGGATTTAAGTAACATGAGTAGTATTCATTATTAGTGACTTGTTAGTATCTTGCGTGGTTACCCAATTCGCGGCTCGAAATTATTGCTAATGCGGGACACTACCCAATACAGGAGGCACCCGTGAATCTGGTAACGGTTATGGAAGCCTTTATGAAAGAGCCTATCTGACGATCAAAACAGGCGTTGAGTTTATGTCGCTCGCTACGCTCGGCGGGAATGGCAAAAACAGCCCACCTCGTGGTCGTTCACCATGCCCACTGCCTGCATGAAGGCATAGCAAATGGTGGGGCCGACAAACTTGAAACCACGTTGTTGCAGAGCCTTGGACATCGCCACCGACTCCGCAGTTTTGGCGGGAATGTCCTGCCACGTTGCCCACTGGTTGATCAGCGGTTCAGCGCCAACAAAACGCCACAGAAAATCACTAAAGCTCGCCTGTTCCGTCTGCAAATATCTTTCCAGTTTGAGGCAGGCCTTGGCATTGCCAATCGCCGCCGCGATCTTAAGCTTGTTACGTACAATGCCTTCGTTTTTCATCAACTGTGCCACCTTGCGGGAATCGTAACGGGCAATCTTCGCAGCATCGAAATCATCAAAGGC
Organism: uncultured Ectothiorhodospiraceae bacterium; assembly: GCA_964401355.1. Taxonomy (GTDB): domain Bacteria; phylum Pseudomonadota; class Gammaproteobacteria; order SZUA-152; family SZUA-152; genus SZUA-152. Next base: position 608 of record CAYNYJ010000047.1, read on the forward strand.
CGCGCGATAATGCTCGCGTTTTTTGAGAATGGTGATCCAGCTCAAGCCGGCCTGCGCCCCTTCCAGCAACAGCATCTCAAACAGGCGCTGGTCGTCGTAAACCGGCACGCCCCATTCGTCATCGTGATAAGCCGTGTAGAGCGCATTATCTGCGGGCACCCAGGCGCAACGTTGTTTGGTCTGCTTGCTCATGATCCTTTTTACCCTAAATTAGGAAGCGTCCGCATCACGCCGCCATACCCCCGACTTACCGCCGCGCTTTTCCAGCAGGCCGATGTCCGACATCACCATGCCGCGATCCACCGCTTTGCACATGTCGTACACCGTGAGCAGGGCAATCTGCACCGCGGTGAGTGCCTCCATCTCCACCCCGGTCTGGCCACTGGTGTGCACCGTGGCTTGACACCACACGGCGTTGTCGCCTTCATTCGTTTGCAAATCCACCGCCACCTTGGTGATCGCCAGCGGATGACACAACGGAATCAACTCCGAGGTCTTTTTCGCCGCCATAATCCCCGCGATGCGCGCAATGCCCAACACATCACCCTTACCGTGCTGGCCGCTGGTGATCCGTTGCAGGGTCTCGGGCAGCATGGTGATTTTACCTTCGGCCACGGCGACACGTTGAGTCACCGCCTTATCGCCCACATCCACCATGTGCACCTCACCGGCGGCGTTAAAATGCGTTAATTTCGAAGGGTCTTTAGCCATCATATTATCCACGTGCTTTTTAAAAAATAACCAGAAACGAAGTATACTGTTTATGGTGACCCGACGGGTCGCATTCCATACGCCCAGTACCGAGAAAACCCGCATGAGCATCACCGTCAAATTTTTCGCCAGTCTGCGCGAGGTCATCGGCAAGGCTGACACCGATATCACTGCCGATAACATTGGCACGGCCGCCAACGTCTGGGCCATCGTTACCGACAATCACGCCCCCATCAGCAACATGCTGGTCGCCATCAACATGGAATATGCCAGCCTCGATGACACTGTAAAAGACGGCGACGAGGTGGCCTTCTTTCCACCGGTGACGGGAGGCTGACCATGTCTGTAGAATTACGCGAACCGGTGCAATTGCGCAAAGACAGCTTCGACCCCTGGCAGGCATTACAGGCCTATCAAAATACCAAACCGGAATTAGCAGGCAAGTTTGGCGCCACCTCCATCTTCATCGGCACCCTGCGTGATTTCAACGACGGCTCCAACGTGCAAGGCATGACCCTAGAACACTACCCGGCAATGACCCAAAAGCACCTCGACGCTATTTCAGCTGAGGCCAAACAACGTTGGGATATTCTCGACACGCTAATCATTCATCGCTACGGCAACATCCAACCCAACGACTCCATCGTATTATTGGCCGTGTGGTCCGCGCATCGCAACGAGGCCTTTGAGGCCTGCCGATACCTGATTGAAGAATTAAAAAATCGTGCACCGTTTTGGAAGCAAGAGCAGACGGAGGATGGGACACGATGGGTGGAACACAATACACCGGGGTGATTACCGGAAAGTTCCTGTGTGGTTTCTCAGCCAGGCAAGCTCTGATGATTTCTTTATTTTTACCGGAAGGCTGCAAGTTACTTTTCTTTGTTAGTCCAATGAAGGGGCTAACAATAGGCAAATACACAGAAAAGAGTATAGCCCCACTCCGGGTGGTTAGAAAATGATCCAGGGGCACTCAGAAATCGTTCCAGGCCACTAAGGAATGGATTACTACTCCACGGTAACTGATTTGGCTAAATTACGCGGCTGATCAACATCCGTGCCTTTGAGTACCGCCACATGATACGCAAGCAGTTGCAAGGGGATGGTGTACACGATGGGTGACATGGCATCGTCCACCGGGGCAACATTTAATACCTGTATGCCTTCCGCCTGTTGCAGCTCGGAATTCATGTCAGCAAATACTAATAGCTCACCGCCACGAGCACGCACTTCCTGCAAGTTCGATTTCAATTTTTCCAGCAACTCGTTGTTAGGCGCGACGGCGATGATGGGCATGTTTTCATCCACCAATGCCAGCGGCCCATGTTTCAGTTCACCGGCGGGATAGGCTTCGGCGTGAATGTAAGAAATCTCTTTGAGTTTCAGCGCACCTTCCATCGCCACAGGATATTGCGCGCCGCGTCCGAGAAATAATGCGTTGTTTTTATCAGCGAACTGTTCAGCAATTTGTTGAATGGGTTTGTCGAGTTTTAGTACACGGTCAATTTCAGCCGGTAGCTTTTCTAGCTCTGCCACCATGCGGGCTTCGTCTTCTGCCGATAAGCCATTTCGTCGCCCCAATGTAATCACCAACAGCATCAGTGCGACCAACTGTGTGGTGAATGCCTTGGTCGAGGCGACACCAATTTCTGGTCCCGCGCGCGTCAACAGCACCAGATCTGACGCGCGCACCAGGGAGCTTTCCGGTACGTTGCAGATTGACAGGGAATGGCCGAAGCCCAGGCGTTTGGCTTCCTGTAATCCGGCCAGGGTGTCGGCGGTTTCACCCGACTGCGACAAGGTGACGATCAATGAGTTGTGGCGCACCACGGGCTTGCGATAGCGAAACTCACTCGCCACTTCGACACTACAAGGAATGCCGACGATAGACTCCAGCCAGTAACGGCCAATCAAGCCGGCGTGATAACTGGTGCCACAGGCGATGATGTGTACGCCTTGTACCTTGTCGAAAATTGCCGGCGCTCCGGCCCCAAAGCACTCTTCAACGACCCGCCCGCCACTGATGCGTCCTTCCAGGGTATCCGCAATAGCACGCGGTTGTTCGAAAATTTCCTTGAGCATGTAGTGGCGGTATTCGCCACGATCCACCGCTTCGGCCGACAACTCGCTTTCTTTGATGGGACGCTGCACTTCGTTAGCCTGTGCATCATAAATGACCAAACGATCGCGGCGGATATCTGCAATGTCACCTTCTTCCAGAAAAATAAATCGTTGGGTAACCGGCAACAGGGCGGCGACATCCGAGGCAATAAAGAATTCACCTATGCCTACGCCAATGACCAGCGGACTGCCTCTGCGCGCAGCAATCAGCCGCCCCTCTTCTTTTGAACTCACCACGCCAAGGGCATAGGCACCCTCAAAATCGGCGACTGCGGCTTGCACTGCGGCCAACAAATCCAGTCCTTGATCAACGTGGTAATCATGAATCTGATGCACCACCACTTCGGTGTCTGTTTCCGAGGTGAATTTATGTCCGGCCAGGGTTTGCGCATTCCGCAAATGTTCGTGATTTTCGATGATGCCGTTATGCACGACCGACACTGTGTCTCGACAAATATGCGGGTGGGCATTGTTTTTACTGGGCACGCCGTGCGTCGCCCAACGGGTGTGGGCAATGCCCAGCTTGCCACTGATATTTCCCGCCATGGCATCCACCAGCATCGCCACTTTTCCCATGGCGCGCACCCGATCCAGTTTTCCGGCAGCATCCAACACGGCAACACCGGCGGAATCATAGCCGCGATATTCAAGCCGTCGCAGTCCCTCTATCAAAATAGGGACAACGTCTCTATCTGCTACTGCGCCTACAATTCCACACATAAAATCAGTCTCTGGTTGCGGGTGTCAAAGATAAATGCCGAACGCAAGGAGTAACGCCAGTCTCATATTAAACTTTAATGATTTATTTTTTATGACTCGTTGGTTTTTTTACCGGCCGCTGCCAACCTTCCACCAGGATTTGTTTCGCCCGGCTGAGGGTCAAGGTATGTGCTGTCACGTCCTTGGTAATGGTGGAACCTGCGCCAATGGTCGCACCATCCGCAATAGTGACGGGTGCAACTAGCTGTGTACTGGAGCCAATAAACACATCATTACCGATAATCGTTTGATGTTTATTGGCACCGTCGTAATTACAGGTAATGGTACCAGCGCCGATGTTGACGTTACTGCCCATGGTGGTGTCGCCCACGTAACTTAAATGATTCACCTTGCTGCCATCAGCGATGTCGGATTTTTTAATCTCGACAAAATTACCCACTTTCACTTTATTCGCTAACTGGGTGAGTGGGCGCAAGCGCGCAAACGGGCCAATGCTACAATGTTCACCCACGACGCTGTCTTCCAACACGCAATTGGCATGCACTTGGCTGCCGTTACCAATGCGAACATTCTTCAGTAGGGTATTCGGGCCAATGCGCACACCCTCGGCAAGTTCAACACGGCCTTCGATAACAACATTGATGTCGATTTCGACATCGCGACCCATCATCAGCTCACCGCGCAAATCAAAACGTGCGGGATCGCGCAGGGTCAACCCCTCTTCCATTAATTGGCGCGCCTGGCGTAATTGAAAGGCGCGTTCAAGCTCGGCCAGTTGGCGTTTGTTATTGACGCCTTCAATTTCACAAATCTCGGCAGGACTTGCGCTGGTGATGACAACACCCTCAGCCGCTGCCATAGCCACGATGTCCGTCAGATAAAATTCACCCTGGGCATTGTTGTTATCGAGCTGGGCTATCCAGCCTTTTAACAGGCTGGCCTTAACCGCCAACATACCGGTATTAATTTCATCGATGGCGAGCTGCTCCTGGCTCGCATCTTTTTGTTCGACGATGGCTTGCACGGCGCCGTTAGCATCGCGCACGATACGACCATAACCCGCCGGATCATCGAGTTTGGCGGTCAACAGCGCCAGCGCATCATCGCCATTTTCCAACACGCTAACCGCGATAAGACCCTGCAATGTTTCAACGGTAATCAGTGGCACATCGCCATAAAGCAGCAACACCAAATGATCATCGGAAATGGGCGGGAGAGCCTGCTCGACGGCATGTCCGGTACCCCGCTGCTCGGTCTGCTCCACCCAGCAAAGGTCGTAGGCCGACAGTGCTTGTTGTACTTGTTCACCGCCATGGCCATAGACCACGTAAATATCCGAGGCATTCAGTTCCAGCGCATCTTTGATGACATGTTCAACCAAGGGCAGGCCCGCAATGCAGTGCAATACTTTGGGAAGACTGGATTTCATGCGTGTGCCCTGACCGGCGGCCAGCACCACCACGCTTAAAGACGTTTTTACATACGTAGCAACTGAAGACATGAGGCAAACAAATCCTTTGTAATCAATAAGATTTACACGCAAACACGCAGTATGTCGTGCTTGCTAGGGTGTGCTTGGTACAATACTACCACCAATAAAAAAGGGCGGTAAAAACCGCCCTTTAGTGTACTGCATTTTGCTTTCGATGCCGGTGGCTACTGACCCATCTTCTTGCGCAAGCGCGAAATGGCTTGCAACTGCGCCATGGCCTCGGCCAGTTCTGCGGTAGCCGCGGCATAGTCGATGTCATCCTTTTGATCAGACAACAGCTTTTCAGCCCGCTCTTTAGCCTCAAGGGCGGCAGCTTCATCGATGTCACCGGCACGCTGCACGGTATCCGCCAGAATGGTCACGGCTTCAGGCTGAATTTCCAGCATGCCGCCCGATACATACAACACCACCTCTTCATCACCCTGCTCGGTGATAATGCGCACTTCACCGGGCTTGATACGAGTCAGCAGCGGTGCGTGACGCGGATAAATACCCAGATCACCCATCACACCCGGTGCGAACAGCATCGTCGCCGGACCCGAGAAAATCTCTTCCTCCGCACTGACAACATCTACATGCATAGTCATAGCCATATCTTCTTTCCTTACAACCTTTCTTTACAACCTTTCTTTACAACAGAGAGCCTAAGACCTTAAGCGACCTTAAGCGAGTGTCTTGGCTTTTTCGACGGCTTCTTCGATGCCGCCGACCATGTAGAACGCCTGTTCTGGCAGTCTGTCATGCTCACCATCAATGATGGCCTTGAAGCCCGCGATGGTGTCTTTGAGGCTCACGTACTTGCCCGGTGCACCGGTAAAGATTTCCGCCACAAAGAACGGCTGCGACAGGAAGCGTTGCAGCTTACGGGCACGGTTGACGGACATTTTGTCTTCTTCAGACAGTTCATCCATACCCAAAATCGCGATGATGTCTTTCAGCTCTTTATAACGCTGCAGGGTACCCTGTACGGCACGTGCAACATTGTAGTGCTCTTCACCGATCACCAGCGGATCCAACTGACGCGAGGTGGAATCCAACGGATCCACCGCCGGATAGATACCCAACTCAGCAATCTGGCGCGACAACACCAAGGTGGCATCCAAATGAGCAAAGGTGGTGGCCGGAGACGGATCGGTCAAATCATCGGCAGGCACGTAAACAGCCTGGAACGAGGTGATGGAACCGGTTTTGGTGGAAGTGATGCGTTCTTGCAGAGCGCCCATTTCTTCCGCCAGGGTCGGCTGGTAACCCACCGCAGAAGGCATACGACCCAGCAGTGCGGAGACCTCGGTACCGGCCAGGGTGTAACGGTAAATGTTGTCCACGAACAACAACACTTCGCGACCTTCGTCACGGAAATGCTCAGCCATAGTCAAGCCGGTCAGCGCCACGCGCAAACGGTTACCCGGAGGCTCATTCATCTGACCGTATACCAGCGCCACTTTGTCCAGCACGCCGCCTTCTTCCATCTCGTAGTAGAAGTCATTGCCTTCACGAGTACGTTCACCCACACCGGCGAACACGGAGAAGCCACTATGCTCAACGGCGATATTACGAATCAGTTCCATCAGCGTCACGGTCTTGCCCACACCCGCACCACCGAACAGACCGATTTTACCGCCCTTGGCGATAGGCATGATCAAATCGATAACCTTGATACCGGTTTCGAGAATATCGAGACTGGCGGACTGTTCATCAAAGGCCGGTGGCTTGCGATGAATCGGCATGTACTTTTCAGCAGGAACTTCGCCGGCGTTATCAATCGGCCGACCCAACACGTCCATGATACGTCCCAGCGTACCCTGGCCCACAGGCACCTGAATCGGTGCGCCGGTGCCATCCGCAGACATGCCGCGTTTCAGGCCATCGGTAGTGCCCATGGCGATGCAGCGTACTACGCCGTCACCTAATTGCTGTTGTACTTCCAAGGTCAGATCGACGTCGTTCAACTTTAGCGCGTCGTAGATCTTCGGCAATGAATCACGCGGGAATTCCACGTCGACCACGGCGCCGATGATTTGTACAATATTTCCTGAACTCATGTTTAAGTCCTCTTTAAAAATTTCAGATAAAAGATAAAAGGGTAAAGATACAAGTAAAAGATAAAACCAGATTTTGCGTATGCTCACGATTAGTTAACTCGTGCGCCGCACATCTTGTAACTTTCATCTTTTATCTTTCCTCTTGTATCTGCTTTAAACGGCTGCTGCGCCACTAACGATCTCGGAAATTTCCTGAGTGATCGCTGCCTGACGGGCCTTGTTATAGGCCAGATTCAATTCGTCGATAATGTCGCTCGCATTGTCCGAGGCAGATTTCATCGCCACCATCCGCGCCGATTGCTCGCAAGCCACGTTTTCCACCGTGGCCTGATAGACCAGCGATTCCACATAACGTGTCAGCAAATCGGTGATCACCTCTTTGGCTTCCGGTTCATAAAGGTAATCCCAATGATGGGCGTACTCTTTTTCCTCTTTAGCCTCAATCGGCAACAGTTGATCGATGGTCGGAACCTGGGTCATGGTGCTGACAAACTCGTTGTACACCACGAACAAGCGGTCAATCTTACCGTTATCAAAGGCGTCCAGCATTACCTTGATAGTGCCGAGCATATCGGACATGCGCGGCGCATCACCGAGATGCGAGGCTTCTGCCGTAATATTGCTACCCAGCCGTTTGAAGAAACCCGAGCTTTTAGTCCCAATGGCGCAAATGTCAATCGCCACACCCTTGGCATCCCACGCCTTCAATGACTTGAGGGTGGTGCGAAACAGGTTGGCATTCAAACCACCACACAGACCACGATCACTGGAGATTACAATGAAGCCCACACGTTTGACCTCACGATCCTGCATATAGGAGTGCTTGTACTCCGGATGCGACTGCGCAAGGTGATGGATCACATTGCGAATCTTTTTCGCGTAGGGACGTGAAGCCGCCATGCGATCCTGTGCCTTGCGCATTTTACTCGCCGCCACCATTTCCATAGCACGGGTGATCTTTTGCGTGTTCTGAACGCTTTTGACCTTGGTGCGTATCTCTTTACCGACTGCCATGCCTTTCTCCTAACGGGAAGTTCCTAACGGGAAGCTCCTAACAGGAAGTTCCTAATGGAAAGTTCCTAAGCCCAATCGACGTTTAATAAGTGCCCGATGCTTTGAACTTCTCGATAGCCGCCGACATTTCAGCCGCAACCTCATCGTTGAAGGCGCCACTCTCATCAATCTTGGCGAGCAAGTCGGCGTTATTGGAACGCAGGAAGGAATGCAGAGCAGCTTCAAAGTCCACCACCTTCTTCACATCGACATCGTCGATGAAGCCTTCGTTGGCGGCGAACAGCGAAAACGCCATTTCTGCCACGGACAGCGGTGCATACTGCAGCTGTTTCATCAGTTCGGTGACACGTTGACCACGTTCGATCTGCTTACGGGTGGTTTCGTCCAGGTCAGATGCAAACTGCGCAAAGGCCGCCAGTTCACGATACTGCGCCAAATCCAAACGCACGCCACCACCCAGCTTTTTGATGATCTTGGTCTGGGCTGCACCACCCACGCGAGACACCGACAGACCGGCGTTAATCGCAGGACGAATACCGGCATTAAACAAATCCGCTTCAAGGAAGATCTGACCATCGGTAATGGAAATCACGTTAGTGGGCACGAAAGCCGAGACGTCACCAGCCTGGGTTTCGATAATCGGCAACGCGGTCAAAGAACCGGTCTTGCCTTTCACTTCACCGTTGGTGAGACGTTCCACTTCGTCTGCATTGATGCGCGAAGCGCGTTCCAGCAAGCGGGAGTGGAGATAGAACACGTCACCCGGATAGGCCTCACGACCCGGCGGACGACGCAACAACAAAGAGACCTGACGATAAGCCCATGCCTGCTTGGTCAAATCATCATACACAATCAAGGCATCTTCGCCGCGATCACGATAATACTCACCCATGGTGCAGCCCGCATAAGGTGCGAGATATTGCATGGCGGCCGGATCGGCAGCCGAAACCGCCACGATGATGGTGTGCGCCAGTGCGCCGTGTTCTTCCAGCTTGCGCACCACGGTGGCAACGGAAGAGGCCTTTTGGCCGATAGCGACATAGACACACTTAACGCCGGTGCCTTTCTGATTGATGATTGCATCGATGGCCACGGCGGTTTTACCGGTCTGACGATCGCCGATGATCAGCTCACGCTGACCGCGACCGACGGGAACCATGGCATCGATGGCTTTCAGACCCGTCTGCACGGGTTGATCCACCGACTTACGTTCGATAACGCCCGGCGCGACCTTTTCGATGGGCTCAAAACTGCTGGCCTCAATCGGCCCCTTGCCATCAATGGGATTACCCAGCGCATCAACCACACGACCCAGCAGGGCGGGGCCTACCGGCACTTCCAGAATACGACCGGTACACTTAACCTTGTCGCCTTCAGTAATATGCTCGTAAGCACCCAGCACCACGGCGCCGACAGAGTCACGCTCCAGGTTTAGCGCCATGCCGAAAGTGTTACCGGGGAATTCGATCATCTCACCCAGCATCACGTCAGACAGACCGTGAACACGCACGATGCCGTCAGTGATACTCACCACGGTACCTTCGTTGCGCGCCTCGGTGGAGACGTCAAAATTTTCGATTCGTTTCTTAATCAGCTCACTGATTTCAGACGGATTTAATTGCATTTTCTATTTTCCTCTATTGGCGATTCGTGACTGTTCCTGACTCAGGACAATCAGCGTTAACCCGCCAGCTCCACGGAAAGCTTGTTTAGTTGACCACTCACCGAACCATCAATCACCATGTCACCCGCCTTGATAATGGCACCCCCCATGAGGGATTCGTCCACGGCGCACTTAAGAGACACTTCGCGTCCCAGCCGTACTTTGAGTTTTTCGGCGATCATCGTTTGTTGTTGCGCACTGACTTCCTGTGCAGAAACCATCTCCGCTTCGACGGTCTTTTCCGCCTCGGCTTTGCGGGTTTCAAATTGCGCAGTGATTTCAGCAACGACGTCCATGCGACGATTCTCTGCCAACAGTTTAATCAGGTTACGACCGGAGTCCGTCAGCACATCGCCAGCAACATCAATAATCAACTGCGCTAACTGCGCCTTGTTAACACTGGTGTTGCCGATGACGCTGTGCATGTCCGCATCCGCGACGATAAGCGCCACGGTTTGCAACATGTCGGACCATTCTTTCAACTGACCTTTCGAATCAGCCAGCTGAAAAATCGCTTCGGCGTAAGGACGGGCAATGGTGGATTTCTCAGCCATGGCCTAGATCTCTGCTGCCAGATCGTTCAACAACGCAGCGTGTGCCTTGCTGTCGATTTCACGCTTCAGCACCTTCTCGGCACCGGCCACAGCCAACATGGCCACTTGGGCACGCAGTGCTTCTTTGGCCTGATTCACTTCACGCTCAAGCTCGGCGTTGGCCGCTGTCACAATACGCTCACCTTCGGTGCGCGCCGTTGCTTTGGCTTCTTCAACAATCTCCGAAGCACGCTTTTGACTTTGCGCCACGATATCCGCAGCCTGACCTTTCGCTTTTTTGATCACCGAAATCGCCTTCTTCTTGGCAAGCTCTTCTTCATGCTTGCCCTTTTCGGCGGCAGCAAGACCATCGGCAATACGCTTTTGGCGTGCCTCCATGATCCCGGACAAAGGACCCCACATCACTTTGTTGACGAACCAAATCAACAAACCAAATGCGATCATTTGCGCTATAAGGGTAACTGTAATATTCACTGTTTCATTCCTCCCGGCTTGTCACCGTTGGCATACAGCCAACCGCTCATCACCCAGTTAGTAACCTGGGATTAAAGCGCGCCGATAGCAGCGGCCAAGGCACCAACAAAGGGGTTAGCAAACAGGAACCACATGGCAAAGGCCAGGATGATGAATGGGAAAGATTCCATTAGGCCAGCGAAGATAAACATGTTGGTCATCAGCACAGGACGCATTTCAGGCTGACGTGCAATGCCTTCCAGTGTCTTGGCACAGATCAGGCCCCAACCGATTGCGGAACCCAGACCGGCAGCAGCCAGAATCACGCCCACACCCACTGCAGTGTAAGAGTAAATCATCGCGATCATATCAGGTGTCATTGGTACTCTCCTTCAAGTTTTAAAAATTACTGATTGTTTAAAAAAATTAAAAATGATTACAAAACTCTTTTTCTAATAACCCGCCTCTAGCGCGTTTCGCAACACAACATTGCAACACGAAAAGAAGCGTCTAAAAATTCAACTAGTGATCTTTGGTGTGCGCCATTCCCAAATACACAATAGTCAACACCATAAAGATGAAGGCTTGCAGAGTGATCACCAAAATGTGGAATAACAACCAACCCAGATCCAACACCACTTGCAGCGGGAACCAGATCAGCATGCCTGCACCCATAGCAGCGGCACCGGACAACAAAGCGATCAACAGAAACACCAGCTCACCGGCAAACATGTTGCCGAATAAACGCAGCCCGAGACTCAGCGGCTTGGCCAGTTCTTCGATCGCCGTCATCAGAATATTGGCGGGAACGGCCGCCTTACCGAAGGGGTGAAACAGGAACATTTTCAGGTAACCCAGCGGACCTTTCACCTTGAAGTTGAAATACAGCGACACCATGAACACCACTAAGGCCATACCCATGGGCAGACTCAGGTCGGTGGTGGGCACCACCTTCAGATAAGGAATACCCACCCAGGTACCGATCATCGGCAACAAATCCACCGGGATCAGATCCATAAAATTCATCAACCACACCCAGACAAAGATGGTCAGCGCCATAGGAGCGATCAACGGATGGTGGCCCGGGAAAGAGTCTTTCACCTGGGTTTGAACAAACTCAAGAATAGATTCGACAAAATTCTGGAAGCCACCCGGCACACCCGCAGTGGCATTCTTGGCAACGCGTCCGCCCACTACCACAAACAGCATACCCAACAACAACGAAATAACGATGGTGTCGATGTTCCAGGTCATAAACCCTTCACCGACACTTAAGTTGGTTAAATGGTGCTGGATATACTCAACGGTACCGCCACCACTGGAACCTTCTGCTGCTTGACTCAAGACTCTATCCCCTTAAGGTTTTCAATCCGAGCTGCGCGCCGCTTCGCGGTCACGCACGCTCATCAAATAACTGGCTTGTGCCAGGGCGAAACCGACAAAAACGGCCATCGCGTCGAGCTTTAATACTCCCAGCCCAACTCCCAGCAACACAATCACCGCCACAAATCGCACCACAGCGCCGATGTATAAAATAATCATGCTCTGCCCAGGATTGCTCAGCGCAACTGCATTCGCACGCTTGAAGCCACCGATCGAAATCAGGGCGAGCACCACACTGGTCAGACCTCCGTAACCGACCGACAAGGCCTTCCACGCACTCTGCTCAGCACTAAATCCATAGAATGCTACGGCAACCAGCGCCGTCATCACCACTTGGGCAATCAGCACCCGGCGGGCCTTTCCTGCCAAGCCTTTGTCAAGGCTGTTCGCCGAACGGTTCGCTGCTGAACGATTCACTGGCCTATTCACGGAAGGATGACTCACTGCAATTTTGGATCCGTCAACAATTTATAAACTTTCAGGGAACCACCCACCAAACCCAAGCCACCCAATACCAGCATGAAGATTGGCGACGTTCCCAACCAGCCGTCCACCCAGTAACCCAACAAAAAGCCGGCCACCACCATCGAACTCAGCATCGTACCGACACTGATCAATAACAGCCCGGGGGCCTTATGCTCATATCTGGACTTGCGCTTGGTCATTTACCACCCTACAAATTTGGAGCACAGCCGCGTAGGCGTACCCCAAAATTGGTGCCGCAGTATAACCAGCCTCTGTTCCCGCGGCAAGTCACTACAAGGAGATATTTAGTGATCGACAACCCATCAAAATGATTTTTGCAACCTTCAAGTCAATCTGTTTGGGTTTTCCCGGCAACACAAAAAAAAGCCGGCACCTGCCGACCCTTTTTTACACAGTGACTACCTTTCTTTACACAGTGACTACCGCTCACGACACGCTCGAATGCTCCGCCAGATATTCCCCCAGGCATTCCAACGTTCCCTGCCATCCTCTCCTGTGCGCCTGACACAGTTCTTCGGTCGGAATTTTTTCGTGGGTCAGGATGATCTCCGTAGCGCCATCCACCTCGGCAAACTCCACAGCCAGCAATGTCTCGCCCATATCAGTGCCGCCCTCAATCCAATTAAAACTCATCACAATGCGATTGGGCGTATCGATCTCGACAAAGCTGCCTGCACACACGGAATCCTCTTCGGCGTCACCCGTGCAATCGGTGTCTTTCCCGGTGGGAATCATACGGATTTGATACTGCCCCTCCACCATAAATTCATATTTCTCAATCTTGCAATGGTGCGAACGAGGACCAAACCACTGCCCCAGCGCTTCTGGATTCGACCAGGCCTCAAACACCCGGTCAATCCCTGCTTTGTATTGGTGGCGCAGGATTACCACGTCCGTTGCGGGCTGTGTTGCGACGGTCATTGTCCTTTCTCCTTGCTTTTCTGACTGTAGTTTGTACGGGCCGAGCCATTACGGGCTACGCCGCGACTTAACCTCAGCGTTTTTACTGGTTGATTCCAGGTAGCGTTCCAGCCCACCCAATTGTTGCTCCCAAAAGCCACGATACTGCTCGACCCAAGACACTGCCATTTTCAGGGGCCGCGGGTTTACCGTAAAGAGATGCGTCCGGCCTGCTCGCCGGCGCCGGATCAGCTGCGCCTTTTCCAGCACCTTCAAATGTTTGGAGACCGCAGGCAGCGAGATGCTGAACGGCGCCGCCAAATCTCCAGCCTGAGCCTCGCCCTTCGCCAGCTGCGCCAGAATGGCACGCCGCGTCGGATCGGATAATGCCGCGAAAGTCCCGTCTAATTGTTCATCACTATATTTAACCATAAGGTTAAATATAGTCGCAGCGATAATAAATGCAAGCCAGGAATGCCCTGCTCAGGAATTTCTATTCAGAAAGGTCGCGCACATGCATGGCGCTAAATCGGAAGGGGCTGAGGCTGATGACCACGCATATTCGCCAAAATGCGCCACGGACGCCATCGGCTCGCCCGCAGCAAACGTACCCGGGCAAACTTACTGGATGCGGCTCAGAATACCTTCCAGCTCATCAAGGCTGTTGTAATGAATCACCAGTTTGCCGTTGCCTTTGGCACCATGTTGAAACAGCACCTTGGCGGCCAGTTTTTCGGCAAGTTCGTCTTGCAGACGCTTGATGTCCGGGTCCAGGGATTTGCCGAGCTTCCTGACTTTGGCCGATGGCTCGCTGAGGCGACGCACCAACTGCTCGGTCTCGCGTACCGAATAGCCCTTAGCGGCAACATTGCGCGCGGTCTCGCTTTGCAGCTGCCCTTCCAGCGCCAACAACGCACGGGCGTGACCCATTTCCATATCGCCGTGCTCCAGCATTTTGCGCACGTCGTCATTAAGAGACAACAGCCGCAGCAGGTTACTCACGGCGGCCCGCGAACGGCCCACGGCCCCGGCGGCCTCCTGGTGAGTCATGTCAAACTCGTCGATCAGACGCTGCAAGGCAACGGCCTCTTCGATGGGATTGAGGTCTTCACGCTGAATGTTCTCGATCAGCGCCATGGCGATGGCGGCTTCGTCCGGCACATCGCGCACCACGGCAGGGATATTGTGCAAACCGGCCATTTGCGCGGCACGCCAGCGGCGCTCGCCAGCAATAATTTCGTAACGGTTACCACCGACAGGGCGAATCACGATAGGCTGCACCACACCCTGCGCCTTAATGGAGTTGGCCAGCTCTTCGAGGCTTTCGGGGTGCATGTCGATACGCGGTTGATATTTGCCCGGCTGCAACAGATCGACCGGCACTTCACGCAGATCCGTAGCCTGAGGTTCACTGGCAACCGCCGCCATTGAACCCCCCAACAGCGCATCCAACCCACGCCCCAGCCCTCGTTTTTTTACCACCATACGCCTGACAATCCTTTCTATATCAACTCGATACTGATGTTTTGGAATTTATTTTGAAAAACAGATTTGGCGCGTTCAGACGTTTGCCGTCATCGTTTGAGCAGCCTGAGCCTTATCGCGACGCAGCATTTCACCCGCCAACGCCAAATAGGCCTTGGCACCCCGCGAGTTCTTGTCGTACATCAACGCCGGCAAACCATGGCTGGGTGCCTCGGCCAAACGAATGTTGCGCGGAATCACGGTGCGAAACAGCTTGTCGCCAAAATGTTTGTTGAGCTGCTCAGTAACGTCACCGGCAAGACGGTTGCGCGGATCGTACATGGTACGCAGCAGACCATCGATTTGCAGGAAAGGGTTCAACGTACCGCGCACTTCTTCGATGGTATTCACCAGCGCCGTCAAACCTTCCAGCGCGTAATACTCGCATTGCATGGGAATCATCACTGACTGCGAGGCCACCAGCGCGTTCAAGGTGAGCATGTTCAGCGAGGGCGGGCAATCAATGAGAATGTAATCATAATTACCGATGACATCCACCAGCGCATCACGCAGACGCCGCTCGCGTTGCGGCTGTTGCAACAGCTCCACTTCGGCGGCCGTCAGGTCCGCATTGGAGGCTAACAGATCGTAACCCGCCTCCCCCGTCGTCACCACGGCCTCGGCCACCGTCGCCTGTTTCATCAGCACGTGGTAACTGGACAGCTCCACCGCATGTTTGTCCACACCGCTGCCCATGGTGGCGTTGCCCTGCGGATCGAGATCCACCAGCAACACCTTGCGCTGCGTCACGGCCAGCGACGCCGCAAGATTAACGCTGGTGGTGGTTTTACCCACCCCGCCTTTTTGATTGGCTACCGCGATTATTTTTCCCATTCTTTCTTCCGCCTGAGGCTTGTCGAGGCCGTCGGTTGGGTTACCAAAAGCAGGCTCTTTAAGAGAGCAAAGCGAAACCCAACAACATTGCCACCAAAAATTATGTCAGGCTTCGCGTTGCTCAACGCCAACCTGCCCGGACTGCCTTGTTAACACTACCCGGCACGCCGCAGACACACCAGATGCCTTTCTTCATCCAGCCCCGGCACCACTAAACGATGCACCTGCTCGACCACAAAATCTGTATTCAAATCTACCAATTCGTCCGCAGGATTCGTGCCCTTCATGGCCAGAATCACACCGTCTGACGCACAGTGCTGCCCCGCACCTGCTAGCATATCCGCCACCGAGGCGAAGGCCCGCGAGACCACCACGTCAAAGCCTTTAGCCAATTGGCCGCCCTGTTCGGATTGCCCTTGCCCAACACGAAAAATTTCTGTGCGAGCGTGCACCACCTGCACATTTCCCAGTCCCAGCTCCGTCACGACCTGCTGCATGAAACGGGTCTTTTTGCTGTTGCTGTCCAGCAATACAAAACCGCGCTCAGGATACGCTTGCGCACTCAACAACGCTAACGGAATACCGGGCAAACCTGCGCCGGTGCCCACATCCAGAATGCTTTCTGCCTTTTCCAGAAAGGGCATCACCGCCAGGCTATCCAGCAGGTGACGCGTCACCATCTCCGCAGGGTCGCGTACCGCCGTCAGGTTGTAGACGCGGTTCCACTTATCGAGGAGCCGTACATAATCTAGAAGCTGCGCCTGAACATCAAGCGGACAGTCCAGTTTTAGTGCCTCTATTCCCGCAGAAAGTTCAGCGGACAGCACCGCTTGCAGCGACATAACCACCTCAAAAAGCTACGGCTGGGTCGCCACGCCCGTCAGCTTGTCCAGCGCGCCGGTCATTTTTGCCACAATTTTTGGCCGATCCGTAATACCGTGACGCTGGGCAATAAAAGCCGGATCATTGTAAGTCAACCACACCTGGCCCTGCTCGTCTTCCCAGGCCAGCGCCTTCATGGGCAGGTCGATCCCGGCGGTCTGCTGACTGGTAAACAGATGCGAACCCAATTTTGGATTACCGAATAACAGCAATTCCGTCGGGCGCAACGGGATATCCGACTTTTTTGCCCCAGCGCCGTGATTCACGCGGGCAAAAATAGTCAGCCCCTTCTTTTTCAACACCGCCTCCAAACGATCCAGCGTTGCCTTTACGCTATGGGCGCTCTTTTTGCTCACCATGCCCTGATCATTGTGGTGACCGGCACCCGCCTGCGCCAAACCAACGCCCATCAACGCGACTGAAATCATGATGAGTGCTGTAGTGAATTTTTTAATCTGTTTTTTCATGAAGCCTCCCCCCAGCGAATTCGCCATTATTTTGATACTGCTGTTTTGGTGTTGCTGTTTTTATTATTGATCTATTTATTTTTGGCCCGACGGTCAGGCTCGGCGAACACGTTTCGCCATGTCGCGTTTTTTGAGGTGCACCAGCAACAATGAAATCGCTGCGGGTGTCACCCCGGAAATACGCGACGCCTGCCCCACCGTGGTGGGCCGTTGCGAGGCCAGCTTTTGGCTCACCTCGTTGGACAGACCACCCACCCGACTATAATCCAAGTCATCCGGCAAAAGCATCCCCTGCTGACGCTGCTGACGGGCAATTTCCTCTTTTTGACGGACGATGTACCCGGAATACTTAACCTGGATTTCTACCTGCTCGGCCACCACCGGATCGGCCACCGCCTCTCCAGCACCGGCCAGGGTCATCAACCCCGCATAAGTCGTATCGGGACGGCGCAGCAGCTCGTCCAGGCGCGCCTCTTTGTTCAACGGCTGGCCCAGCACCCGTTGTGCGTCAGCAACATCCACTGTGCCGGGGCGCAGCAGAGTATCACGCAGACGCTGACTTTCGCGTTCAACAGCCTCACGCTTTTCTTCAAAAGCCGCCCAGCGCACGTCATCCACCAAGCCCATGTCGCGGCCCACCGGGGTGAGACGCAGATCGGCATTATCTTCACGCAACATCAGTCGATACTCGGCGCGCGAGGTGAACATGCGGTAAGGCTCCAGGGTGCCACGGGTAATGAGGTCGTCCACCAGCACGCCGAGATAGGCCTCGTCGCGGCGCGGGCACCAACTCTCTTCGTCGCGCGCCTGCCGGGCGGCATTGATGCCCGCCAGCAGGCCCTGCGCGGCGGCCTCTTCATAGCCGGTGGTGCCATTGATCTGCCCGGCAAAAAACAGCCCCGGCAGGTGCTTGGTTTCCAGCGAGGGTTTGAGGTCGCGCGGATCAAAATAATCGTATTCGATGGCGTAACCGGGACGGGTGATGTGCGCGTTTTCGAAACCCTTCATGGAGCGCACTAATGCGTACTGCACATCAAAGGGCAGGCTGGTGGAGATGCCGTTGGGGTAGACCTCGTGGGTGCTCAGTCCCTCCGGCTCAACAAAAATCTGGTGCGAATCCTTGTCCGCAAAGCGCACAATCTTGTCTTCGATGGAGGGACAGTAGCGTGGCCCCACGCCTTCAATCTCACCGCTGTACATGGGCGAACGATCCAGTCCGGCACGGATAATGTCGTGGGTCTGGGCATTGGTGTGGGTGATGTGGCAGGGCACCTGACGCGGATGGTCGTCGCGTGAACCCATGAACGAAAACACCGGCCGCGGATCATCGCCCGGCTGCGCTTCCAGTTCCGAATAATCGATGGTGTTGCCGTCAATGCGCGGCGGGGTGCCGGTTTTCAGTCGATCCACCCGGAACGGCAACTCGCGCAGACGCTCGGCCAAGGCATTGGCGGGAGGATCCCCGGCGCGCCCCCCGGCGTGACTTTGCAGCCCGATATGAATGCGCCCGCCGAGGAAAGTCCCCACAGTCAGCACCACGGTCGGCGCCTGAAATTTAAGGCCCATCTGGGTCAGTACACCGGTCACCCGGCCATCTTCCACCAGCAAATCGTCCACCGCCTGCTGGAACAAGGTCAAATTAGGCTGATTTTCCAACACCCCGCGCACCGCCTGCCGGTATAGTACCCGGTCGGCCTGCACCCGGGTGGCGCGCACCGCCGGGCCTTTACGGGCATTGAGGCGACGAAACTGAATACCGGCGCGATCCGCGGCCTTGGCCATCAGCCCGCCCAACGCATCCACCTCTTTTACCAAATGGCCCTTGCCGATACCGCCGATGGCAGGGTTGCAGGACATCTGCCCCAGAGTATCGAGGTTGTGGGTCAGCAACACCGTGCGCGCACCCGAGCGCGCCGCGGCCAGCGCCGCCTCGGTACCGGCATGGCCGCCACCCACTACAATCACCTCAAATCGATCCTGGAAAAACATTCGCTCTCTCACGCCACCCATCACGGAACCGTATATTCTACTGCGTGGCGAAAAAGTATCCAAGCCGTTTCGCTTGACCTAAGATCGAGCAGAATTATTTCACGATGACTATTCACGCCACCTCTATATCAACGAAATCCATAAACAATGCCCATGAGCAACACTCTACCGTCACGCAACGTCCCCAACTGGGCACGCTGGCTCGCTCAGGATGCCGATGGTCACTGGTGGGCCTTTGAGGCCGAACCCAATGAGTACGACCTGGGCTGGTACGAAAATGAAATCGGCCGCTGCCTGCGACGGGGTAGGGTGGACACATGTTAATAATGCCCACACTACCCCGCTAGCTTGTGATAAGGATTTATTACACTCGCAAGTTAAGCCGCGATCGAATGAAAGAAATATATACGTGCATCCTTCACGGTTTAAACCTTGGACAGCTATCAAAACATTTATAAGTTAAAGTTAAAATATCTTATCCCGATAAGTAAACAGAGTGTTATCGCAAGCAATAAATGGATCTAATGGCGGCATAGAATCACAAGCATTCTTGTAGTATTGCGAATTAAGTAATACACTCAAAGCGTACCTGCTCTGCTTTGCGTCAGGCTTTCGAGACTACACAAAGGTCCGCCCAGTGTAGCCAGCCCAGCAAGGCGATAACAAGTCTGCTGGTGCTGAGATTAAGGCTCCCTTTGGGAGCCTTTGTTGTTTATGGAGCAGATGCAACTGCGGCTAAACTTTGCAATCACGCATTTTCATATCCAAATCAATCCCCCTAAGTTAGAGGCTCGCTCAAACAAAGCCTATACAACAACTCATTTAATTCAGATAGCCAAACAGCCGCCGTTTTTCGGCCTCGCTCAGTGCATTCATCTTCTCAATGTTGCGCACCGGAATGTCTTCCGGTTGATCATAATGTTCCAGCGCGGACTCAATGCTCGCCTCGCGAATAATATGTAGCAACGGGTAGGGAGAACGATTGGTGAGGTTTTCTGGCGAGTCCGGCGACACCCCGGCAAAACAATAGTGCGGATGAAAGCTGGCGACCTGGTATTCTCCCGCCCATTCAAACTCATCGAGCAGCGCGTCCACCTGATCCAGAAATTGATTGTAGTCGGCAAAATCGCGCAGCAACTTGGGGATCACCAGCAGTGTGGTTTCAATCTCGGCGGCGGGCCGCTCGTCAATCAAGATCAGTTCTGCTTGCAGTGTTTCCAGCAGGCCAAGCTCAGTGTCGCCGTCAAACACACACATACGAATCTGTTTATTTCGATGAGGTTTGGCCGCGAACGGACACAGGTTGAGACCGATGACGACCTGTTCCAGCCAGCGCTCTACGGCGGCGATCGGGGAAGCCTCGATCTCTGAGGGTGTCATTTCCATTGCGGTTTACTCACGCGTCAGTCGGAAGCTGGTTTATTTTACGCACCCCGTCACCCACTCGCACCTCGCCCGCCGAGACAATTCTGGCGTACACGCCGCGTAGCCGCCGCGCATCACCCTGCGCCGAATTCACCATCGCCAGTGCAGCCATGCCAAAGCGTCGCTTAAACTTTCCGCAACCGCGATGCGGCTCGGCAGTAATCTCCAACACTGCGGCACCCACTTGCAGGCGATCGCCCACGGCTAAATTGTTCACGCTCAAATCAAAATCCACAAACAACTGGTCACCCGCCAGCGGCCAGCGGGTCTTGTCCCGGGTGAGCACCTCGATCATGCGCGCATTCATGATCGCCACCTGCACCTGCGGATCAGATTCGCCACCGGGCAATTTTTTCCAGCAGCTCGCCAGCCAGTTGTCACCGAACACGCCCTGCTGCGCGGAAAACATCACTTGATCCAATGATTCCCGCTGATTCACCGCAGGGCGCACCACCAACATCTCGACACGACCCACATCAGCGGGCGCGGCCAGCACCCAGTCCATTCTTTTTTCTATGCCAGTTGTTGTGATATGCATTGTCTGATGTGTGTTGTCTGATGTGTGTTGTCTGATGTGTGTTGTCTGATGTGTGTTGTCTGATGTGTGTTGTCTGATGTGCGGTCGTTGAGAGATGTAGCATGGACACTCGACGTTATTCTGTTTAGCTTTGTTTACATTTGGTAACGTTCGCTAATGAAAGGGGACTCAGGCTTTCAACAGAAAGCGCCGCTATCCGTTGTAATAAACCATTAGTTTTAAGCTGCCGCAACCAGCGATCGCAAGCAGCCACACCAATTAGGCCATCCATGACCGACATAAAATCCACCCTCGACACCCTCGTCCAGCACGCCGGTCAAATCGTGTTGGGCAAAGAACACGAAATTCGTCTGTCTCTGACCTGCCTGCTGGCGCGCGGCCATTTGCTCATCGAAGACGTACCCGGCGTTGGCAAAACCACCCTCGCTCATGTGCTAGCGCAAACCCTGGGGCTGCATTATCAGCGCATCCAGTTTACCAGCGATCTGCTGCCCGCCGATATCCTCGGCGTCTCTATTTTCGACAAATCCGACAGCGGATTTCATTTTCATCCCGGGCCGATCTTCGCCCAGCTGATCCTCGCCGACGAGGTCAACCGCGCCACTCCCAAGGCACAGAGTGCGCTGCTGGAGGCCATGGAGGAAGGCCAGGTGACCATCGAGGGTGAAACCCGGCCGCTGCCCAGCCCCTTCTTTGTCATCGCCACCCAAAACCCGACCTACCAGATCGGCACCTTCCCACTGCCGGAGTCGCAGCTCGACCGCTTTCTGATGCGCATCTCGCTGGGTTATCCCGACGCCAAGGCCGAGCGCGCCCTGCTCACCGGGCAAGACCGACGCAGCCTGCTGAAAAGCCTGTCGGCCTGCATCGACAGCGCACAACTGGCCGAGCTGCAAAACGCCGCGGAAAACGTCCACGTCTCAAACGCCCTGCTCGATTACATTCAAGCATTGCTGAATTTCAGTCGCCAATCGCCGCAGTTTGCCGCCGGCCTGTCACCCCGCGCAGGATTGGCGCTGCTGCACTGCGCCAAGGCCTGGGCCTTGATGGACGGGCGCAATTACGCGCTGCCGGAAGACGTGCGGGCGATCCTGCCGCAGGTGGTCGGCCACCGTCTGCGCAGCGCCACCGACAACCTCGAACAAAGCCCCGAAACCCTCACCGCGCTGCTGCAAGGCGTTGCCATTCCGTAAGTTTACCCATGCAAGCCCAACACCCAAGTCGCTTCAGTCTGCAACGCTTCTTCCGCGGCGAAGGCCCGGAGGCCGGCCCCATCATTCTGGCGCAACGTCGCGTCTACATTCTGCCCAGCAAGCTGGGGGTATATTTTGCCGCGATGATGTGCGTGATGCTGCTCGGCGCAGTTAACTACGGCAACAATCTGGCGTTTGCATTGACCTTTTTGCTGGCCAGCATTTGCATCGTCACCATCCTCCACTGTTACCGAAACCTGCTGGGTTTGCGCATTGATGTAGGGGCGATTCCCCCGGCGTTTTGTGGTGACACAGTGCAGGTGCCGGTGATCCTCGACAATCAACAACATGCCGCACGTTACGCGCTACAGCTCAGCTTCCCCCAAGCAATACCCCAACAAAAGCGCACCATCGATGTGATTGCCGACCACTGGCAACGCACCGATCTACCGCTCGCCACGCAGCAACGTGGCCTGCACCCACTGCCGCGCATCACCCTGCGCAGCCGTTTTCCGCTGGGTCTGTTTCAAAGCTGGGCGCACGCCCAACGGGATGTGCAATATCTGGTGTACCCCACGCCGGACCGGCATCACAGCCTGCCCAGCGAACCGCATTATCAGCTCAATCTCAGCGGTGATCGCGGCCACGGCTCGGACGATTTTGCCGGGCTGCGCAATTATCACCCCGGGGATTCGCTGCGCCACGTGCACTGGAAGACCGCAGCCCGCGAGCAGGGCATGTACACCAAACAATTCGGCGGCGACCGGGCTGAACAATTGTGGTTAGACTGGGAATCGCTGGACGGACTGGATAGCGAGGCGCGGTTGTCACGACTCACCCGCTGGGTGCTCGATGCCGACGCGGCGCAACTCAATTATGGTTTACGTTTACCCGGCGCACTGATTCCCCTCGGCAGCGGCCCCCCGCATCGGCATCGCTGCCTGAAGGCGCTGGCCCTGTTTAACAGCGCGGCCACCAGTCCCACATGATCACTGTTACGCAACGCCTACAGCAGGCCAAGGCCCAAAATCTGTGGCTATTGGCTGGGCTCTGCCTGGGTCTGATGCCGCATTTTATACGCCTGCCACTGATGATCATGTTGCCCAGCGTCATCCTGCTGGGCTGGCGACTGTTGTTTGAGCTGCACTATTTCCCGCTGCCACCGCGTTGGCTGCGCTGGTTGCTGACCCTGATTGCGATTTTCGCCACCTATGCCGCCTTCCACACCCTGGTCGGACGCCAGGCCGGGGTCGGACTCCTCGTCGTTATGCTGTGCCTCAAACTCATGGAGATGGACAGCCCACGCGATGTGGGGGTGGTCATCGGCCTGGGATTTTTCGTCATCATCACCGTGTTTCTGTTTGACCAATCGCTCTTCATCGGCGTTTACATGCTGCTCGTCGTTAGCCTACTGACCACCGCGTTGATCACCTTCAGCCGTGAACAATCATCGGTGAAACAGCGTCAAAATTTACGCCAGGCCATCATTATCATTGCCCAGGCCATGCCGCTCGCCTTATTGTTGTTCGTGTTGTTTCCACGCATTCCGGGGCCGCTGTGGAGCCTGCCCACGGACAGCTTCGGCGCCTCCAGCGGGCTCTCCGATTCCATGTCCCCCGGCAACATCAGTCGGCTCAGCAACAACGATGCAGTGGCCTTTCGGGTGCAATTCGAGACCCAGCCTCCCGCCCCGCAACAGCGCTACTGGCGAGGGCCGGTGTTCACCTTCTTTGATGGCAAAACCTGGTCCAACCCGCTCACTTCTCAAGCCGCTGCGGTGACTCGCGGAATCAACACCCCACTGCGGTATCGCAGCCACGGCGAGCCGCTGCACTACAGCGTGACCCTGGAACCGCACCAACAACGCTGGTTGTTCGCCCTTGATCTGCTGGCTACGCTGCCGGCCAACACGACCCTGAGTCGCGATTTCGAACTGCTGGCCCGACATCCCGTGCAGCAATTACTCCGTTACCCGATGAGTTCCCAGCTGAATTTTTTACTGGCGGTCGATCAGCCGCCCAGCCTCGCGCATTACCTGCAACTGCCCGCAGACCGCGCGCCGCGCGCGCACCGGCTGGCCCAAGGCTGGCGCAAGGCCGCGCGCGACGATGCCGAACTGGTGCAACTCGGCCTGCAACACATTCGTGAACAGCCCTTTTATTACACCCGCCAACCGCCGTTGCTGCTGGACGACCCGGTGGATGAATTTCTATTCGACAGCCGTCGCGGCTTTTGTGAACACTACGCCTCGGCGTTTGTGTTTTTGATGCGCGCCGCAGGCATCCCGGCACGCATCGTCACTGGTTATCAGGGCGGGGAAATGAATCCGCAGAGTGATTATTTTATCGTGCGCCAGTCTGATGCCCATGCCTGGGCCGAAGTCTGGCTGCCGCAGCAGGGCTGGCGGCGCATCGACCCCACCGCGGTGATTCCCGCCGAGCGCATCGAAAATCCGCGAGACCTGGCACGCATCTCACCCGAGCTTGCGCGGCTCGGCGAACCGCCCCATTGGGCCAAAGCCACCTGGCGTCAGATGCGCTTCAGTTGGGATCGACTCAATCATGCCTGGAATCAGTGGGTGATCAATTACGACGACCGCCGTCAACGGAATTTTCTGACGCGGCTATTTTCCGGCCTCGGCCTTGGCGAGGTCGACTGGCGCAAGATGATCGGCTTGCTGGTGGGGGGAATGGGCGCGGTGTTGCTAGCCATCGCCGTGTACACCCTGCGGCCCCGGTACGGTTCCCAACGAGATCCGGTGGTCACGGCTTACGAGCGTTTTTGCCGACAGTTGGCGCGGCGCGGTATTCGTCGCGGCCCGGCGGAAGGGCCGATGGATTTTTCACAAAGAGCGCGCCACTTGCGGCCCGAACTTGCCCCCGCCATCACCCGCATCACGGCACTCTATCTGCGCCTGCGATACGCGCCGCCCGCGCAGACGGGGCGGCCCGATCAGCTGCGCCGCCTGCAAACCGCGGTGCGCCGCTTCAAAGCCTGATCATCGGGACAGAGACCATCAATCGGGGTCGATACAGCCCTGCGGCTCCGGCAGGCCGGCAATACGCGACCCCTGCCGTGACGGCCCCTTAGGGAAAAGACCGTACAGATAATCCTTGCTGGCCCGTTGCGGGTCCAGGTCTTCTGCCATGTACTTCATCAGAATCTTCACCATCGGCGTGACCCCGTAGGTGAAATAAAACTCGCGCAGAAAATTGAGCACTTCCCAATGTTCTTGCGTGAGGGAAATGCCTTCTTTCTCCGCCATATGCTTGGCCAGGGGTGAATGCCAGCGATGCAACTCGATCAAGTTACCCAAGGGCGTCACCGCAAAGGTTTCACCGTCGAAATCAAAGGAATGAACAAAGTGGCTCACATGGGGTGCCGCCTTGGCCTGGTAGGTTTCGCGCTCCAGTTCCGCATCCATCATCGGCACTGGCACACCAGCCAGCTTGGTACCCTGCACCAGCACACCGGCAGGAAACAGCGTTAGCAAATGCTCGTCATCAAAGCGATCCGAAGCCGAACGCTTTTTGAGTTCCCGCTTCAGCAGTTTTTTCACCGGGGACACGTTGAACGCCTGATAATAATCTCGCAGGGCGTTGATCACCGTCCAGTGGTCGTCGCTGAGTTCAATGCCCTCGCGCCCCGCCAACACTGCCGGGACACTCTCATTCCACTGACTCGGGTTCGCCAGCCGACCATCGACCAACACCTCAAATTCCCTGTTTTCCGCTAATGACATAATTTTTATCCCTCGCAATAGCCGTTAATTGCATCCTTGAGTCTAGACCCGAATCCCGGTTTCGCGAGCATCATTCAAGTGCCACACTACGTTAAAAAACCGCTGTAATCACCATCTCTTTTACCACTGGGTGTATCATCAAAACCATGAAAGACAGTGCAAAAAACGGCTCACAAAACAACGCACAACATGCCCGGTATCCCGCATCAAATAAATACAGTGTAGCGCGACGGGCCCTTTACGCTAGCATCGCGCTAGGCCTGCTGCTCGCACTCAGCGCCTGCTCCACTACATCCTTTGGCTCTGGCCAGACATCAATGACTACCGCCCATCAGTCACCACAAAAAATGCAACAACAGCTCACGCAAGCCAAGCGCCTGTTTATCAACAAGCAATACACAAAAGCCGTCGCACTGTTATTCCCACTGGCGCGACAGGGATACGCCGATGCCCAATACAGCATCGGTTACTTGTATCACTACGGCTACGGTCTGCCCCGTAACGAAAAAGAATCCATCCGCTGGATTGCCACCGCCGCCGCCCGCGGCCATCTTCTGGCACAAAAAGCATTGGCGCAGATTAATGCCTCACACGACCAGCAGGGTGTTTCTGCGGTGCCGGTACCCAGCCCCTGACACGCTTTTACGCTGTCCCGTTAACTTTATATCCGCCATACCGGCGCAGGCCGGTATGACGGAAGAGGGCGCCAAGAATTCATGTCTCAATTTCTCAAATCTCATTACAGTCCACGCAAAACAACTCAGTACAACAGAGCATGTATTTGTTAACGAGACAGCAGTGAATTCGCTTTACACATTTTTCTGGCAACTACCGGTGACTCGACAGCCACCAAAAACGCACTCTCAACGCAGATTAAAAAACCATACCAAAGTGAATACGCAGATTACTGGCATCGGCGCTGGCGGAACCAATATCGTAGTCCACGTTGGTGTAACGCGCGCCCCAAAACAGGATGTCCGTCCACTGGTGACGCAATTCCAGCACCAGGCCAATAGCATCATCAAAATTGGCGGTCACGCAACCGCTGCCATCAAAACAGAGTTCCCATTTTGGGTTGAGGTAATACGCGAGGCCCACGCCCAAGCGCAGGTTGTCCACCTTCAAAAAGGCCACGGCATCCAGCGGCAGCACACTGACGGTGCTATCGCCATTGGGCCCGGAAAATTCAACCGTATCGAATTTATAGCCGACCGAGAATTGATACATCAGGTCGCTGTTTACCGGTTCGTGCAACACGCCGCCGCCAAAATACAAAAGTCCCCCGGCGTCGAGATCTTCACCGCTGGTGCTGACCAAGGTTTCCCCACCGAAAGCCAGACCACCGATGATGAAGGGCTTGGTCTGCCCGGCGGCGGCAACGGCAGAGGCACCGAGCGCACAAAACAAGGCCAGTGAACACAGACATATTATTTTTGTTTTCATTAGACGCATGACAACTCCTGTTATGGCGCAAAAATCCCAATATAAAAAAGTACACTGCTGTCCCGTTAACTTTATAACCGTCATGCTGGCGCAGGCCAGCATCCAGA
>CAYNYJ010000048.1:0-27633 GCA_964401355.1 uncultured Ectothiorhodospiraceae bacterium
CTGACGGAAGAGGCTGTTTAAAATTCATGTCTCAATTTCTCATATCACATTACAGGCCACACAAAATAACTCATTACAGCATAACAAGTATTTGTTAACGGGACAGCAGTGATGGGTTTTACTGAGTTTGTTGTTAAGGGCAGCGAAAATTATTGTGGGAAAACTTTTTTGAACGGCTTCACCATGACCTGGGCATACACACCTGCACTTACGTAAGGATCGGCATCGGCCCAGCTTTGTGCCTTTTCCAATGATGCGAATTCCGCCACCACCAGGCTGCCACTGAAACCGCTGGGGCCGGGGTCTTCGCTGTCGATGGCAGGATGCGGCCCGGCAAGCACCAGGCGACCTTCATTTTGTAATGTGCTCAGGCGTTCAATGTGCGCGGGGCGAGCTTGTAAACGGTTTTCCAGACTGTTCTCAAGGTCTTGGCTGATAATGGCGTAGAGCATTATTTTTCCTCGTCATGTTCGCGGACTGTTGCGACAGATTTTGTTTCGGTGTCATTTTTCACGTAACGGGCCAGATAAAATCCCAACCCCAGCATAAACAGCAGGGTGACGGCGGTCATGCCGTAGAATTTGATGTTGAACCAGGTGTCGGTGCTGAAGTTGTACAGTACATAGATATTGGCGATGCCTTCCAGCATCATCAGGCTACCCATGGCGACATTAGCGCGTAGCCAGACCGCTTTCGGCACGTCCACTGCGGCCCCCATCATGCGTTCGACGATGGTTTTTTTGCCGATAAACTGGCTGCCAAATATCACTAGCCCGAACAAGCAGCTGACCACGGTGAATTTCCATTTGATGAAGGCTTCGTCTTGCAGGAACAAGGTCAGGCCGCCGAATACGACGATGACCGCCAGGGTGATCAGGTGGCTGTTTTTCACCGTGCCTTCCCGGAACCAGAATATTGCCACCTGCACAATACTGGCGGCAATGGCTAGCGCGGTGGCGGTGAAGATGTCAGCCAGGTAATAGGCGCCAACAAAAACCAGCAAGGGAAAAAATTCTAAGAGTGAGTTCATCTCGCTAATTTAACATAGGTTGAACATTGGTTTGAATGTGAGTGCCTGCGCCTGTGTGCCTAGCTCTGTTAGAATGGGCGTTTTTTTAGGCAACGCATCTCATGTCCGCTGTTACTCACTCTGAACTTTGCTCTGGTTTTCGCTCTGGTTTTCACTCGGGTCTCCATTATGACCTCCACAGCCACACCACGCTGTCCGATGGCACCTTGAGCCCGGATGAACTGGTGCGTCGCGCTCATGCGCAGGGTGTGGGTGTGTTGGCACTGACCGATCACGACGTGACGGATGGGTTGGCTGAGGCCGCTGTTACGGCGGCGGAAGTGGGGCTGCGGCTGGTGCCGGGAGTGGAAATCTCGGTGACCTGGAGTGGTATTACTTTTCATATTCTGGGATTGAATATCGATCCTGGCCATGGGGGCTTACAGGCAGGGCTGAGTCAATTGCGTTCGATCCGCACTGAGCGTGGTGCAGAAATTGCCCGGCGCCTGGAAAAACACGGCATCGAGGGGGCGTTGGCGGGTGCGCAGGCCTTTGCCAGTGGGCCGATTCTCAGCCGTACCCATTTTGCCCGGTTTCTGGTGGCGGCCGGACATGCCAAGGACATGCGCAAGGTATTCAAAAAGTTTCTGGTGAATAATCGCCCCGGTTACGTCGCCGGTGAATGGACGACGATGGAAGAGGCGGTGGGCTGGATTTGCGCTGCCGGGGGGCAGGCCGTCATTGCCCACCCGGCACGCTATCGCATCAGCGCCACCCGGCTGCGTCAGTTTATCGAAGCCTTTAAAGACTGCGGTGGCGTGGGCATCGAAGTGGTCTCCGGCAGTCATTCTGCGAGTGAAGCCGCGGGCATGGCGCAATACGCCAAACGTTACGAACTACTGGCTTCTTGCGGCTCGGATTATCACGGCCCCGAGCAATCCTGGCTGGAGTTAGGCAAGCCGATGCCTCTGCCGGACGGTTGTGTGCCTATTTGGAAAGATTGGGCGCAAGACTGAGGCCAAATTCAAAGGAAATGACATGAGCCAGTTTTTTCAGATTCATCCCGACAATCCCCAGCAGCGGTTGATCGACCAGGCTGTGGAGATTATTAACAGTGGCGGGGTCATTGTTTATCCCACAGACTCCGGTTACGCCCTCGGCTGTCACATCGGCGACAAGGCTGCCATGGAGCGTATTCGTACTCTTCGTCAAGTGGATGCCAAGCACAATTTTACCCTGGTGTGTCGAGACCTTTCCGAAATCGCCACTTATGCGAGGGTGGAAAATGACGCCTATCGGCTCATTAAAAGTCATACCCCGGGGCCGTACACTTTTATTCTCAAGGCCACCAAGGAAGTGCCCAAACGCCTGCAAAATCCCAAGCGTAAAACCATCGGCCTGCGGGTGCCCGACAACCACATCGCCCAAGCCCTGCTGGAAACCCTTGGCGAACCGCTGATGAGTTCCACTCTCATTCTGCCCGGCGACGACATGCCGCTCACTGATCCTTATGACATCCGAGACACGTTGGAACACGCGTTGGATCTGGTTATTGATGGTGGCTACTGCGGTTTTGAGCCCACCACAGTGGTGGACTTGACAGAAGGTGTGCCGGTTGTGGTGCGTCAAGGCCTGGGAAAAACAGAAGGCCTGGTACAGTGAAAACAGCGAGATGGTTTTGCGGTGTGATAGCAGATCCGATGAACTTTCACACTTCATAATTTACATCGTGTGCACACTGCGAATAATTTTTGCGTTGTCTCCCCGGGTTTCAGAGCGTAATACGATGCGATAACCATGACCAAAAATTTTACACGTTTCTCCCCTGCGCAGACTTTTACATTTGGCGTGACTACCGTAGTCCCCCATAAATTTTTGTTTTGCCTGTTTGAACATTTCCTCCGGGAAGCCCGTTTTATAATTTTCGTGTAATTCAAAATCCCGTATTTGGCCATTTTTCATGGTAAACATGGCAATCTTGGGTGCCTCCATGGAGGCATAGATGCAGATGGTGCGACCCAGCACTTGCGACATATTCTGGGCCATCCCCATGTTGCAGGTGTAACCCTCCGCTTGAAGCTTGGACATGACATCCGACTTGGCCATGCCCAAAGTCACTCCCGCCAGCGGGTATGCAGTGAAGGTCGCTACAGGCAGCGTATCTATTATGGTTGCCGGAACCGGTTCAGCGCGGGGCGCGGGCGCCGGGGCGGCTGCAGGTCTTGGAGCGGGTGTCGGTGTGAAGAGTGATTGGTTTAGCGCGCGTTGCATGCGTTCCATTTCCTTCTCGGCTGTTTCTGCGGCTGCCGGGAGAGGCAGGAGGAAGGAAATACCAATCATTGAAAGTAAAATATATCGCATGATGATCCCTCAAATGCTGCGGTTTATGAACCTTGTTCGAGAAAAAGATCTGCTTTCTTGTAGTACGTTGCCACAGTCAAAATAATGACAATTCAGCGTGAACAGGAAATTAGCCCCGTAACTACTGGCACCATACTACAGGCTTTCCTTGGGTGCTCAAGTCGCGCTCAAGCTTGTTTCGAAATATGGATTTTAGCCCTGAGAGATCAATACCATGATGGTCAGGGGCAAGTATGGCGAGGCTGGCAAAAGGGCAGTACAGTTTGTTACCTTGCTTGTTGTCTTTTGCTCGGTTCTCTCCAATCTCATCCTCAAACCAGATATAATCTCCGGATGGAAGAATTAACCACAGTACAGCGCGTGGCAGTCTGGGCTTTGCCGGTGCTGTTCGCGATTACCGTGCACGAGGTGGCGCACGGCTGGGTGGCAAAGAAGTTGGGCGATCCGACGGCGATGATGCTGGGGCGCCTGACGCTTAACCCCATTAAACACATTGACCCCATCGGCACGGTGGTGGTGCCTGTGGCGCTGATGCTGCTAGGCGGGTTTATTTTCGGCTGGGCCAGACCGGTGCCGGTAACCTGGGAAAACCTGAAAAACCCCAAGCGGGATATGGCGCTGGTGGCGATTGCCGGGCCGTTTGCCAATCTGTTGATGGCCATTGCATGGGCTCTGATCATGAAGCTGGGTTTTATGTTGGGTGGCGATGCATCGTGGCTGGCCTGGCCGTTGATCTACATGGGGGGGGCGGGCATTGTCATCAATGCTATTCTCATGCTGCTTAATTTGCTGCCGATTCCCCCGCTGGACGGTGGGCGGGTGTTGGCGGGACTACTGCCGGGCCCCTGGGCCTGGCAGCTGAGTCGCATTGAGCCTTATGGCTTGATGATTATGGTGGGTTTGTTGGCGACGGGGATGCTGGGCAAGATTTTGGGGCCGCCCATGCGCGTATTTGAGGGCTGGATGTTTAGTTTGGCGGGGTTGGGGTGAATGCTAGGGTACTCCCTACGGACTACGTTATTACTCCTTGAGTTTTAAGGATAACGATATATTCGTCATTCCGGCGCAGGCCGGAATGACGGTAAAATTGAATTTAAATATTAAGTTGTACACATAAAGAAAATAATGTGAGGGAGAAGAGTTTGAGTTCGGTTCCAAGTCAGTATCAGCGGGTTTTATCGGGCATGCGCCCTACGGGTAGTTTGCATCTCGGCCATTATCACGGGGTGTTGCAAAATTGGGTGCGCCTGCAGCATGAGTACGAGTGTTTCTTTTTCGTGGCCGACTGGCATGCGTTGACCACCCATTACGAAGATCCATCGCTGATCGGTAACAGCGTGTGGGAAATGGTTATCGACTGGCTGGCAGCGGGGGTGAACCCAGGTTCGGCCAAGCTGTTTATTCAGTCCCAGGTGCCGGAACACGCCGAGCTGCATTTGCTGCTGTCGATGATGACGCCGATTTCCTGGCTGGAACGGGTGCCGACTTACAAGGATCAGCAGGAAGCGCTGCGGGAAAAGGATTTGGCGACATACGGGTTCCTCGGTTACCCGCTGCTGCAAAGCGCGGACATCCTGATTTACAAGGCCGGGCAGGTGCCGGTAGGTGAAGATCAGGTGGCACACGTGGAGCTGACCCGTGAAGTGGCGCGTCGATTCAATCATCTTTATGGCCGTGAGCGGGATTTCGAGAAAAAAGCCGAGGCCGCCATCAAAAAGATGGGTAAGAAAAACGCCAAACTTTACAACGAGCTGCGACGTAAATTTCAGGAAAAGGGCAATCACGAGGCCTTGGCAACGGCGCAGGCGCTGCTGGAATCCCAAGGCAATATCACCCTCGGTGATCGTGAACGATTGTTTGGTTTCCTCGAAGGTGGTGGCAAGATTATTCTGCCGGAACCGCAGGCTTTGTTGACCCAGTCCCCGAAAATGCCCGGGCTGGATGGGCGTAAGATGTCCAAATCCTACGGCAATACGATCCCTCTGCGCGAAGAGCCGGAGGTGGTGGAAAAATCCTTACGCACCATGCCCACAGACCCAGCACGGGTAAGGCTCACGGATCCCGGCGATCCAGCCAAGTGCCCGGTGTGGCCACTGCACGAGGTCTATTCCAACGACGAGGTGCGCAAATGGGTACAGGAAGGTTGTCGTACCGCTGGCATCGGTTGCCTGGAGTGCAAACAGCCAGTGATCGATGCGGTGCTCAAGGAGCTGGCTCCGATTCGTGAGCGCGC
Organism: uncultured Ectothiorhodospiraceae bacterium; assembly: GCA_964401355.1. Classification (GTDB taxonomy): domain Bacteria; phylum Pseudomonadota; class Gammaproteobacteria; order SZUA-152; family SZUA-152; genus SZUA-152. The sequence continues at coordinate 5,604 of CAYNYJ010000048.1, forward strand.
CAAGGAGTTCACCGAAGACCCCAAGCGGGTGCGTAATATTATCGCCGAGGGTAACGAGGCCGCGCGGGCCGAGGCGCGGGATACGCTGGAAGAGGTGCGGGCGGCCATGGGCCTGGATTATCGTTAGGCCACAGGGACTGTGGCCACTGGGTAATGGCCTAAAATTAGGCATCAAATAGAAGAAAGAAACGCTGAGAAACACCTGACTTTGCTGTAATGTGATGCCCCATGAGTGAACCAAAAACTGACCAATCTGACGTGCCGTCAGACCAGGCTCAAAATCAGCCTTCCAAATTGCCTGAAAACCAGCCAGGGCAACAGGCCGCTCAGGCTGAGATGCCCTTTGCGGTGGTGCAGGGCGAAGCGATGACCGTCCTGCCCAAGGATTTGTACATTCCGCCGGAGGCGCTGGAAGTGATTCTGGAGGCCTTCGAGGGGCCGTTGGATCTGTTGCTGTATCTGATTCGTCGCCAGAATCTGGACGTATTGAATATTCCCATTGCCGAAATCACTCGCCAGTACATGGAATATGTGGAGATGATGAAGTCGCTGAATCTGGAGCTGGCGGCAGATTATCTGGTGATGGCGGCGATGCTGGCGGAGATCAAATCGCGGATGTTATTGCCGCGGCCGGTGGAGGAAGATAACGAGGACGATCCGCGTGCGGAACTGGTGCGGCGTTTGCAAGAGTACGAACGTTTTAAACAGGCCGCTGAAGATATCGATGGTCTGCCGCGCATGAACCGTGAAGTGTTTCAGGCCTCGGCGAAAACGCCGGATCTGAAACTGGTTAAACCTGAGCCCGAAGTGGATATGCGTGAATTGCTCAGCGCCTTTAAAGATGTGCTGATGCGCCTGGAATTGAACAGCAGTCATCAGATCACCCTGGAGCCGCTATCCGTGCGCGAACGCATGTCGGATGTGCTGGGGCAATTGAGCCGCGATAAGTTCACTGAATTTTCCACGTTGTTTTCATCGAAAGAAGGGCGTCTGGGTTTGGTGGTGACTTTTCTGGCAATTCTGGAACTCATCAAAGAGTCCCTGATTGAACTGATCCAAACCGAGCCCTATGAACCGATCCACATTAAACCGCGGGCGAGCGACTGATCGCCCACGCTGACTTCACTGGAAGTAAACCTATGTCATCAGATTCCGCACAAGATAATGTTTTAGAGCCGTCTGTTACAGATTCTCCTGTTGCAGAAGAAGCCGTCACCGATCCGGTAACGTCAGATTCGGCAGCGGAAATGTCGGCCAGCGATGATACGCTGGAATCAGAGCCGCCAGCATCAGAACCGGGTGCGCCTATTTTTGCGGCACCACCACTGAATGCACAGAAGGTACAGAACATTCTTGAAGCGGCGTTGATGGCCGCTGGTCAGCCACTGTCGATTGATCGCATGCTCACCCTGTTCATGGATGTCAATCAACCCTCGCGTGATGAGATTCGTGCGGCGTTGGATATTTTGACCGAGGCTTGTGAAAACCGTGGCGTTGAACTGGTGGAAGTGGGTAGCGGCTTTCGTTACCAAGCCAAACAGGAGCACGCCGAATGGGTGGCACGTCTGTGGGAAGAAAAGCCCGCGCGTTATTCGCGGGCGTTGCTCGAAACACTGGCTTTGATTGCCTATCGTCAGCCGATTACCCGTGGCGAAATTGAAGATATTCGTGGCGTGAGTGTCAGCACTAATATCATGAAGACTTTGACGGAACGTGATTGGGTAAAAATAGTGGGTCATCGTGACGTGCCGGGCAAACCGGCCATGTATGCGTCGACCAAACAGTTTCTGGATTATTTCAGCTTGAAAAATCTTAGCGATCTGCCGTCACTGGCAGAGATTCGTGACATTGATTCCATCAATGCAGAACTGGATTTAGTGGAACCCAGTGTCGATAAAAAAGAATCGGATACTGACAGCGATGTCCAACTGGATTTAGCGGCAAAGGATGTCAGCGTGGAGGGTAGTAGCGATAACAGTGCTACTGATCATTCCGATGACAGTGCCAGCGACATTGTTGCCAATATGCCCAGCGATGACGAAGGTAGTGCTGATCGTGATGTCGAAGAAAGTGCAGTATCCACGGTTGATCCCGCGTGATTGACCGTCCCTCAAATGAAAAACTGCAAAAAGTTTTAGCGCGGGCCGGTTACGGTTCGCGACGCGAACTTGAAACCTGGATAAGCGCTGGCCGTATCAAGGTGAATAATCAGGTAGCGAAACTCGGTGATCGGGTGTCGGCGAGTGATCGTATCTCCGTCGATGGTAACCCGGTGCGACAAACACGACTGAGCGAACGCCGCAGTCGTGTCTTGATTTATCACAAGCCGGTTGGCGAGATTTGTACTCGTTCCGACCCGGAAGGGCGTGACACGATTTTCAATCATCTACCCAAATTGGCCAGTGGCCGTTGGATTACCATCGGCCGTCTCGATTTGAACACCAGCGGATTGTTGTTGATTACCACTGACGGGGATTTGGCCAATCGCATGATGCATCCTTCCCATCAGGTGGAGCGCGAATATGCGGTGCGGGTGTTGGGTGAAGTCACCGCTGATATGTTGAAAAATCTGAAGAACGGTGTTGAGCTGGAAGATGGCCTCGCCCATTTTGATGTCATCGCCAGTGCCGGTGGCGACGGCGCCAATCGCTGGTACCATGTGATCCTGCGCGAGGGGCGCAATCGGGAGGTGCGACGTCTGTGGGAATCACAAGGTGTGCAGGTGAGCCGCTTGATGCGAGTGCGCTTCGGTTCGGTTTCTTTGCCGCGTGGACAAAAGCCTGGTCGTTGGGAAGAACTGCCGGAACAGGCCGTGGATGTGTTGCGCGGTATGGTGGGCTTATCGGCAAAGGCGGGGCTTGTCAGTGGCAAAGGCGGCGGTCGGGAAAGTGGTCGGGGACGTGGCGATGCGGGTGGTCGACGCTTTGCAGGCCGATCTTCTTCCGACAAGTCTTCGAACAAACGACAATCACACACTTCTCGTAAGCCGGTGAAAAACCGACGCTGATCGTCAGGTGATCCTCATGGCCTTTTCCGCAGGCAATAAAGCGCAGCCCGGCAAAGAACGGTTCGATAAAAATCAGACCGAAATAAAACAGATCTACAATATGTTGTTTTCCCAGTACGGCCCCCAACACTGGTGGCCCGGGGATAGTCCGTTTGAAATCATGGTGGGTGCAATACTCACGCAGAATACGGCATGGGTGAATGTCGAACAGGCTATTGCCAATCTTGAATCGCAAAACAGTTTACATCCGCAAAAAATACTCGATGCCGCCCTGCCAGATTTGGCAGGCTGGCTGCGACCTTCCGGTTATTTCAATGTGAAGGCGCGTCGCTTGCGTAACTATTGCCAGTGGTATGTGGATGCGGGGGGCTATGCGGAGTTGTCAAAAATTGAAACGTCCCTATTGCGTCAAAAATTATTGACGGTGAATGGCGTGGGGCCGGAAACTGCCGACGATATTTTATTGTATGCCTTTGCGCGTCCGGTGTTCGTGATTGACGCCTATACGCGACGCGTGTTTGTGCGCCTGGGCTTGGTCGATCCTGATGCCAATTACGAAACGGTACGGCAACAATTTGAAGTTGCTCTGAAGTCCGATGCGCATCCATCTGCTGAGCGAGTGTTTAATGAGTATCATGCGCTGATAGTCTGGCACGCCAAATACGTCTGTAAAAAAAGGCCAAGTTGTGAGCAGTGTTGTCTGGCAACGTTGTGCCCCTCCAGAGAATTGTAAACACGTTCACATTCTTCACCGAAACTCCGGGTTATAGTGCTAAACAGGATTCAGCGCCCTGTGTTCATCGCAGCTAAGCGTCGAACACCAAGGCGTATCAAAAATTGTGACGGCGAGTATAAAGTCGGTTATTCTGTTTTGATATCGTCGTATCTAATAACGGTATTGAGCCGTCGTAAACGGATGTAAGACAGCTTGGGGGTTGATGATTCCTATGAACAATTCTTCTCGACGCTATCGTCATCTGGCGCTTTGGGTGGGTGGTTTATCTGAACGTTACCCGAAGTCCTATCTTGGATTTACGCTGGTATTGATGGCGCTGGGCTATGTGTTCATTTTTATGTTTCCCTATTTCGCGTTTGCAAGCATCTCGATTTTAATCGAGCAACTGGCCACTGTGCCAATCATGCAACAATCAGCGATGACTTGGGTTTGGGTGAGCGTACTCATCGTCTGCTCATTGGTCAGTTGGCAGATATTTAAATTACATTTCCCCCGTACTCAGGGCTTGAAACTGTCCAGGCAACAGGTGCCAGAGTTGTTTGAGTTGGTGGCGGGAGTGGGTAAGTTCACTCTCCAGCCTGCCGTCAGAAATATCGTTTTGACGGGTCAGTATGAATTGAGAATTGAACAGACTCCGCGTTTTGGTTTTCCCTTTTGCTCGAATAACACCTTGGTGCTTGGACTACCCATGTTGCAGACCTTGTCGGAAGAACAGTTTCGATGTGAATTGATGCACAGGTTGAGTCAATATGCGAGTGGACGATTTCGGCCTAGCCATTGGGTTTTTCGCACACGATTATTGTGGCGGCGATACCTGGATGCGTTAACAAAAAATAAACGTTTCGGTGACTTTCCGATACGCTGGTTCTTTGCAGTTTATACACCATTGTTTGAACTGCTGACATTGCCCGCAGTACGCGCGGATGAGTTGGCAGGCGACAGTACTGTTTTGGAATGGGTCAATGATCGCGATTATTTTGATGCGCTAATGAGCAGCACCTTTGCCAGTCTGTTTTTGGAAGGTCACTATTGGCGACAGGTGTATCAGACAGCATTGAAAAATTCGAAGTCAGCATTGACCCCTTTTGCAGATCTGGAGCACATTTCAGGGCATCTTAATTCGAAAGAATTTCGTCGGAAATGGCTGCAAGGTGCTTTTGCTGCTGACCAGAATTACTCCAAAGCTATGCCGACTTTGCGTACTCGTATGGAAAATATCGGCCAATCGAAATTACGTGTTGGACCCATTATTGAGAACACAGCCGCACAAATATTGTTGGGTGATGCGCGGAAGAATATTGTCTCCATTATCGATAAATTGTGGTGTTCGACGACATTTATGCGCTGGAAGACAGAACACCGAAAACACCGAGAAAACGTTAAAACCGTCAAAGAGATCAGTAGAAAATCACGGCGGAAAATAGTGAGCGTCACAGAGGTGCTGCATTATGCGCGGCTTGTGAAGCAATTGCGCGGTGATTCTTTGCGTAGCTCATACGCAAAAATGTTTAAGCGTAATTTGAGAAACAGCTTGCCGTTTTCACTGAATTAGAAAATTGGCCAGCATAAAATTAACGCTGAATTGACAATTGAACATAGTGCCAATGATCTTTCATGAGCGTCAGTGGTGTTTCGAACTTATTCGGCAATTCGCGTGCAATTACGCCCTTCATGTTTTGCTTTATACATCGCTTTGTCGGCCCGAATAAAGAATGACTCTTCGGTTTCATCGGCATTGAGGATAGCGATGCCGAAGCTTGCAGTCATCTTTATGTGATGGCCTTCACAGACGCAGGTCAGTGTTTCGACATTACGACGAATGCGCTCTGCCAATCGTTTCACGCCGCTTAATCCGGTTTCCGGTAACAACACGATAAATTCTTCACCGCCATAACGGAACAGTTGATCCGAGATGCGAATGGTATCTTCTGCGGTTTTGGTTAAGGCCTTTAGCAGGCAGTCCCCGGTGTTGTGGCCGTACGAGTCATTGATATTTTTAAAATGATCGATATCAAAAATGATCATGCTTAATGTGCGCTCGTGGCGCTGCGCCACTTCCATTTCACGACTAATGGCCTCATTGAAGGCCGCACGATTACCAGTACCGGTGAGCGTGTCTTTTTGTGCTGCGCGAATGGCATCTCTGTACATCAAGGCATTGCGCAATGGATAAAGCAGGGCACTGGTGAGATTCTCAAGCATCTCGATTTCTTTTTTGCTGAACTTCCGTTTCCGCGATAACACTAATTGACCGAGTTGCTCATTGCGGATGGCGAGTTGATAATTCTGGCGGTGGCGTGCGTTTTTACCCATAGAAAAGGTGCAGCTCTTCCGGTCATTGGTGTATCCCAGATAGTCATGGGGGACAAAGGGGTTGATCTCATGGCTGAACTGGAGGAGCACTTCGTCGATGTCGAGGCTGGTCTGCAGCTGCTGGGCGATCTGCTGCAACAAGTGATTGATGCCCGAGGTACGATCTGCGAGAGGGGACGCGTCGTACAGGTCGGACAAGTCACCACTCGTGTTTGAGAGCGGTAAGGAGGTGACATTAGTAAATTGTGTGGTCGTCATAATCGATATCTGCCTTTGTGTTCGACAATTAGCAGTAAGCGAATTTTGTGCCAAACCCCGCGTGAAAATACAAATTTTATATAAATCAATAATATACAAGCCATTAATTTTGTGGGCGACGGAATTCCGTCAAATAAATGGCAGAGATTTGCCGCATCAAGCGGCCAATAATTAACCGATTAAAGACTGTTTTTTGTCGCTAGCGTGATTTTGTTGGCGCTTTAATTCTGACGGAAAGCTACGGGATGCCCGCGATACAGCAGGTACTTATGGGGAATAAGCGGCGTGGTTTGTTGCTTGAATACGTTGTCCCGTGGTGTTTTTGCCCGCGGCGCTCATTAATTGCAGGTAGACCGGGATCACGGTGTTGGCGCTGGGTAGGGTATTCGGGTCTTCGCCCGGGAAGGCCAGAGCGCGCAGGCGACTGCGGATGGGGCCGGGGTCAATGCAGTTCACGCGGATGGCGGTGTTTTCTTCCAGTTCATCGGCGAGGGTTTCCGATAAATTTTCGATGGCGGCCTGGGCCACACCGTAAGCGCCCCAATAGGCCTTTCCCCGCTGGCCGATGTCGCTGGTGCTGAACAAAATAGAGGCATCGCTTGATGCCTTTAATAATTCCAGGCAGGTTCGAGTCAGCAACATGGGGGCCGTGAGGTTGACCTGCAACACGCGCTGCCATAGCGGTAAATCATAGTGTGTGATGGGCGTTAAGCTACCTAATGTGGCAGCAGCGTGCAGCAAGCCGTCGAGGCGGCCAAATTCCTGTTGGATGGTGTTGACGATGTTTTCAAATTCTGCGGCGCCGGCATCGGCAAAATCCAGTGGACAAATTGCGGGCTGCGCATGGTTGGCAGCGACGATGGCGTCGTAGGTTTTTTCCAGCGGCGGCAGGGAGCGGCCCAGCAAAATCACCTGAGCCCCATGTGCTGCGAAGATCTTGGCGGCGGTTCCGCCGATGGCACCCCCGGCACCGGTGACCAGAATGACACGGTCTTGCAGTTGCTGTTGTGAGTTTGATGGGGGTGCTAATTCTGTTTTACCATCAGGTTTCATAATGGTTCCTGTAGGCGTACGCGGCGCTGCTCACGTATGATGTGCTGCGCACTTTGCAGGCCACTGCGCACCGCGCCTTCCAGTGTCGCTGGCAGTCCGACATCGGTGTAGTCGCCTGCCAAATAGAGGCCGCTGACCGGTGTTTTTGCCGGTGGACGATAGTCTTGAATGTTGACGGTGCTGGCAAAGGTCGCGCGCTTTTCGCGGATGACATGTTGCGATAGCGGTGCGGGCCAGTGGGGATACTGTGTCGCCAACTCCTGTGCCACTTGTTCGCACAGTTTATCATTATCCCATTCAAGGTGTTTGCCAGTGCCGCTGATCACCACCGCCATCAACCCCGCCTGGCCATGAAGACTGCGGTCAAACACCCACTGGCTAACCGTGTCCAGTGAACCTCGTAACCAGCGCCCGAGTTGAACCTGTTTATCATATTGAAGATAGACCGTACAAATTGGTCGGTGCTGGATGTGTTCGATTTGTTCGGCCGTGGCCTGTAAGGCCGGATGTGATTTTATCAGACGTTTGGTGATGGTGTGCGGTGTCGCCAGAATGACCTGTTGGGCAGAAATTTCGCTGCCATTGAGTACCACGCCGCTAATGCAGTCGTCCTGAATATTCAATCGAATAACACGTTGGCCCAGGCGCACGCTGCCGTTGTGGGTTTCGATATAGTCCGAGGCCGGTTCCGGGAAAATTTCGCCCAGATTGATTTGAGTCAGCAATAAATCTGAATCGCGTCGGGTGTGACGAAAACTGTCGCTCAAAGTGCGCAAAAACAGTTTTGCTGATGCTTCATGAATGTGAGTGTTCAGCGCACCGAGGCATAGTGGTTCCCAGATTGCAGTGATCAGGGTTTGGGATTGTTGATGTTTTTGTAAAAGTGCTTCGACACTGCAATCTTCTTTAATGGTGAAATTATCACGTTGTAATTTCCGGCTGAAATTCAGCGCTGAGAAACGATCTCGCAAGGAGAGACCCTTGGCGGTGAATAATCCCCATGCCAGATGGAAGGGCGCAGGTAATTTTGCGGTATTTAAGACCACGGTTTTTCCACTGGGGCGGAACCATTGTAGCGACAATGGTTGGCGTTGTAATTTGTCAGTTTCATTGACGCCGATGTGACGTAATAGGCCCAGTGTGGATTCATAGGCGCCTAACAGTAAGTGTTGGCCGTTATCGACATGCATCTCGTTGGCGTAAACGCTGCGCGCGCGCCCTCCCAGTTGCTTGGCCGACTCCAGTAATATTACCGGGATTTGGTGGCGTGCCAGCTCAACTGCGGCGGCCAGTCCAGCCCAGCCGCCACCGACAACAATGACTGGGCTTGTATTTTTATCTTTATCTTTATCTTTATCTTTATCTTTACTCATTACTTGAGTGCGTCGTTTGGGTATGTTGATTGATAAATTATTTCGCCTGGAAAATTTTGTGCCGGCGTTTTTCAGTGCGGGCAGTGCGCCAGGCTATCCACAGTTTTCTCAGTGGATTCAGAGATACACGTTGTTGCAAAACCTGGCAGCTGTCTTTTTCGATAATGTTGAGTATGGTTCTGTAAATATTGGCCATGATAATGCCGGTGCGCTGGGAGTAACGATCCGCTTCAGGCAACAGGGAAAAGGCCTTTTCATAATATTCATTAGCGCGTTGCGCCTGGAAATCCAGCAATTTTTTCATGTTGTCGGTGCGGCGATGGTTGATGATATCTTGTTCGCTAACGCCGAATCTTTGCAGTTCATCTAACGGTAAATAGATGCGGCCACGTTCGGCATCTTCCCTGACGTCACGTAAAATGTTGGTGAGCTGGAAGGCCATGCCCAGATTGTGCGCGTAATCCAGAGTGCTGTGATTCTGGTAGCCAAAAATTTCTGCTGCCATCAGCCCGACCACGCTAGCGGCGCGATAGCAGTACAGATTGAGATCGCTGAAGTTGGCGTAGCGACGGTGTTGTAAGTCCATTTCCATGCCGTCGATGATTTCCAGGAAATGCTCCTTGGGCAGATTAAAGTCCTTGATGGTGGTGCTCAATGCCTGGCAGACCGGGTGGTTGGGCTCGCCATCAAAGGTGCCAAAGATTTCGGCTCGCCACCAGCTGAGCTTGCTGCGCGCCAAATCGGCATCATGGCATTCGTCCACTACGTCATCCACTTCACGGCAAAAGGCATATACGGCAGTGATGGCCTTACGTTGTGCGTTGGGCAAAAATAGAAAACTGTAATAAAAGCTGGAACCGCTTTTTGCAGTTTTGTCCTGGCAGTATTCGTCAGGTGTCATGGGCTGGATTCATAAGTGAGTCGGGCGAAGATTGGAGTGATGGGTGTGTGCATGTTTTGTCGTATTATACGCAGCAAAGAACGGATTGTATCTAATCTGTATTGGGGAGTTAAAGCTGGGGAGTGACAATGCAAAGTTTGTGGGATGATGAAGAGGCGTGTTTATTTACCGAAGACCCGGTCGCCATGCGCGTGTACAGCTCACGGTTATTGGGCCGTGAGCCTGCGCTGGTGTTGCATGGTGGTGGCAATACTTCGGTGAAGGCCGAAGTGACGGATTTGTTTGGCGACAGCAAACCAGTGTTGCACGTTAAAGGCAGCGGCTGGGATCTGGCGACCATCGAAGCTCTGGGCTTTGCCCCGGTGTGCCTAAACACCCTCAAACGCATGGCAGAATTACCCGCGCTTTCTGATCCGGACATGGTGCGCGTGCAACGCGCGGCGATGACCGACCCCGCTGCGCCCAATCCCTCCGTTGAGGCCATCTTGCACGCGATTATCCCCTTCACTTTTGTTGACCATACCCATGCTGATGCGGTGGTCACGCTGACCAATACTCCGGGTGGCGAGGCGCGCATTGGTGCGCTGTACGGTGAGCGGGTGTTGATCGTGCCTTACACCATGCCCGGATTTGTGTTGGCCAAGGTGATTTGGCAGATGACCCAGGCGGTCGATTGGTCGCAACTCGATGGCATGGTATTGATGAATCACGGGGTGTTCAGTTTCGCCGATGATGCCCGCAGCAGCTACGAAAAAATGATTGAACTGGTGACAATGGCAGAGGATGCGCTGGCGCGTGAGAAGGCCGATGTGGCTAGAGCGGAAAGGATCCCGGCAGAGGCTGTTAGCAGTGTGGTTTCGGATTTGTTGCAATTGGCCGATCTACGTCGTGCGGTGTCGCGCGCCCGGGGTCTGCCCGGTGTGGTGCGCTGGGACGCCAGTCCCGAGGCGCTGGGCTTCGCCAATTTGCCGAACGTGGCAGATATCGCCAGTCGTGGCCCTTTGACGCCGGATCACGTGATTCGCACCAAACGGGTGCCGCTGCTATTAAATACCAAAGGTAAGGCCGAGCCTGAAGCCGCGATAAAGGATTATGCCGATGATTACCGGGCTTATTTCGCGCGAAACGTGACGCACGCGCTGACCTGTCTCGACCCGGCCCCGCGTTGGGCGGTGTGGCCGGGGCGAGGCACCCTGGCCTTCGGTACCCGTGTCAAAGAGGCGGATATTATCGGCGACATCAGCGCCCACACGATTCGCGCCATTCAGTATGCCGAATGCCTGGGCGGCTGGCAGGCATTGCCGGAAACGGACATTTTTGAGGTGGAGTATTGGGATCTGGAGCAGGCCAAACTGCGTAAGGCCGGTGCACCCGCCAGCTTTGCGGGCAAGGTGGCCATCGTGACCGGCGCGGCCAGTGGCATTGGTCGGGCCTGTGCCGAAGTCCTGCACAAACAGGGTGCCGCGGTGCTGGCTCTGGACATCGATCTTGCAATAGAAGCCCTGTTTAATGCCCCCGACTTTGTGGGGCGGGTATGTGATGTCACCGATGCGCAGGCCCTGCAAGCAGCGGTGGAAGACGCCGTGCGCCGTTTCGGTGGGCTGGACATTGTGATCAGTAATGCCGGAACCTTCCCGTCCAACAGCCGTATCGCCGACATGGACAGCACCGTGTGGCAGCGTAGCCTACAAATCAATCTCAGCAGTCATCAGCAATTGTTGCAGTATTGTATTCCCTATTTGCAACGGGGTATCGATCCGGCGGTAGTGTTCATGGCCTCGAAAAATGTCACGGCGCCGGGGCCGGGTGCTGCGGCCTATTCGGTAGCGAAGGCCGGTGTCACCCAGCTGGCACGCATCGCCGCACTGGAACTGGGGCCCAAAGGCATTCGCGTCAACGTGCTGCACCCGGATGCGGTGTTCGATACCGCCATCTGGACGACGGAGGTATTGGAAAATCGGGCGCGTCACTACGGCATGAGCGTCGAAGAATATAAAACCAAAAACCTGCTTAAAGTGGAAATCAGCTCGCAAGATGTCGCTGAACTGGCCTGTGCGCTGTGCGGCCCCTTGTTTGCCAAAACCACTGGCGCGCAAATTCCCATTGATGGCGGAAATGATCGTGTGATCTAGTTCACACTTTGCCGCCAAACATTCCTCTGATACGTCATAAGCGGGGAAAATCTTAATTCATGACTTAATATATCTAATTCATGGACGATGATATTAAGCAGAGAAAACGCTGTGCCAGCACTTGGAAGTCGGAGGCGATGTTTGCACTCAGGGGGTGAAAATGCACAATGATTACACTGAAAGCATAGAGGAAGCCACGCAATTAGCACGTGTCGCCCTGCCGATGGCGAGCGCCTGCGCATTGCCTGCTAACCCGGTCAATTATGCGGTGTTATACGAATATGTTGCTGGGCAAAACTCGGAACTCTGTACGGCGCTGGATCATTTGCGCGAAGACAGATGTGAACTCAGCAACGAACAGGTTCAGTCCCTGTACAACGACTACGTCAGCATGACCGATGAACAAGCGGTGCAAAATGTGCGGCAGGCATTGTCGAGTATTGTGAAATCGACACGGGGTTCATTGGATAAAGTGGGCCGTGAATCACAGGCTTATTCTGAAAATCTTGGCGATGCCGCCAGTCAATTACAAGCCGGTATTGAATCGGTCACTACTGCAGACATTATTGTTCGGTTGATCGATGAAACTGTACGCATGCAGGTTGCGAGCCAGGTCATGCAAGAGGAGCTGGCACAGACCAATGAAGATTTATCCCGCCTGCGTACTGAGTTCAAACGGGTACGTCGGGAATCCCTGGTTGATCCGCTAACAGGAATTCGGAACCGTCGCGCCTTTGACATATCACTTAACGAATGTTGTGAGCAGGCCAAGATAGGCGGCGAAGCGTTGTGCATGTTGTTGGTGGATATTGATCATTTCAAAAAAGTAAATGATAGCCACGGTCATGTGCTGGGTGATGCCGTGCTCAAACAAGTCGCCTCTGCTATTGATGAAAGCGTGCGAGGTGGTGATGTGTTGGCGCGTTATGGCGGTGAAGAGTTTGTTGTGCTGCTGCCGAATACCCCGATGGAGGGTGCTGAACGTGTCGCGGATAATATCTGCAACAAGGTGCGTAATCTGAAAATGGATAGCCGTACTGTGGGCAAAAATATCGGCCAGGTAACAGTGTCTGTGGGAGTGGCATTATTTTATGCGGAAGAATCCCGTGAACAGTTTGTGGCGCGTGCGGACACAGCGCTATATCGGGCAAAAGAAAGTGGCCGTAACCGAGTGTGTACCCACAGCGTGCAGAAAAAATTAGCAACGGGAACGATCGTTTAAACCTATACGGAAAGCTGAGGCATTAAATTGCGCGTAATGCCATCCAAAACCAATCGCGCTTTTTTAGGCGTGGGCGGGAAAACAGGCTCTGGTTTTCCATCTTTTGATTTTCCAGTAAATCCAATACTCGTAAGCCACCGTTAATCATCAAGCGTAATTGAAAACCGAAACGGCCGCCAACGGCGCGCCCCAGAGGTTTTCCGAATAACATTTTCTCTCGTGCGTATTTTATTTGTTGCTGGATCAGTTGGGCGAAAGCGCCGTCGCTGCGTTTGTCGCGAAAGTGTTGTTCGCTGACGGCGAATCGTTTTAGGTCTGCCTGCGGGAGATAAATGCGATTGTTCTCGGTGAAGTCCTGTTCGATGTCTTGCAAAAAATTAATGAGTTGCAGTGCGCTGCAAATGGCATCGGAATGTTCAAGATTCTTTGGCGTGTCGGTGCCCATCAGGTGCAGCAGTAATCGGCCGACAGGATTTGCCGAATAGCGACAGTAGTCCCACACCTCGTTAATGTCGGTGAAACGTGTTTTGGTGACATCGAGACGAAACGCGGTGATGAGATCGTGGAACAGCTGTAACGGTAAATTATGTTTTTTGATGACGTCCGCAAGTGCGATGAAAATGGGATGGTCGATGCTTTCATTGTTGTTGATGGCATCCAGATAATCATCGTATTGTTTGAGTTTTGTGAGGCGCGTCTCATTATCCCAGTCGCCCTCGTCGGCAAAATCATCGGCAGTGCGGGCAAAGGCGTAAATCACGCTAATGGGCTGGCGCAGACGCTTGGGCAGAATAAAAGAGGCGACCGGAAAATTTTCGTAATGGTCACGTACCATTTTCTGGCAGTGTGCGTAAGCGTTTGCAACTTGTTGCGATTCGCTGACGGTTTGCGGGTGTTGGGTGGCTACCATATTATGCGAAGAATGTTCTAGGTAAAGTTGTAGAAAAAATTGTTGGAACTGTGGAATTGGGAGAAATCATATTGGGCATAAAAAAATATTTCATCGGTGTCGTGGTCGGGTTGCTCTTGGGCCTTTGGTTCGGGGTCAATATCGGCCATGATCGTTCTTTATGGGCGAATCCGTTTGCCGAACGCAGTTTACAGGATCGAGCCAAAGACACAGCCGCTGATGTTTGGAAAGATGCCAAAAAGGCCGCGCGCGACAGTCTTGCAGATTGAATGTCGCTCGTCGAGTTGCTCGCATAATAACGGAGATGTTTGATCACGTATTTAACAGCGAACGCGATTAAATTGTTTCACTTAGCGCTTTTTTAATGCGATCTTCAGGGCTGAGATTTTCCGGGATTGTTGATTCCGCGTCTGAAAGGGGTTCTTGTAATTCAGGTGTGCGGGCCGCTGTTTCGATGGGCTCAAGGTGCTCCACGGTCTTCTTGCTGGAAATGCCCATCTCGGTAAACTTGCGTGCGCTGGGTAATACCCGGGTATCAAACGAGGCGACAGCTTTGTTGTAGTGGTGCACGGAGCTATTGAGGTTTTTGCCCATCTTTCCCAGGTGCTCGGCAAAGGTCGCCAACCGCCCGTAAAGCTCTTCCCCGACTTCCCGAATATGTTCGGCATTTTCCGCCAGTGATTCCTGGCGCCAGCCGTAGGCCACTGCGCGCAGTAATGCGACAAAACTGGTAGGGGTGGCGAGGATCACTTTTTGCTGCATGGCGTCTTCCAGCAATGCGTGATCGTTGTCCAGTGCCGCACTCAAAAATTGGTCGCCCGGTATGAACAGCACCACGAAGTCCGGTGTATTTTTGAATTGATTCCAATACGCCTTGGCCGCCAGCTCCTGTACGCGTTTACGCACATTTTTGGTGTGACGCGCCAGGTGCATTTCGCGTTCTTTATCGTCGGTTGCTTCGACGGCTGAGAGGTAGGCATCCAGCGGTGTTTTAACATCGACGATAATTTCGCGGCCACCGGGCATGCGCACGATCATGTCGGGGCGCATTGCGCCATCTTCGGTTTGGGTGTGTTCTTGTTCGTAAAAGTCGCAGTGCTCCACCATGCCCGCCAGTTCGGCCAGACGTTTCAGGGTCATTTCACCCCATTGGCCGCGTACTTCAGGTCGGCCCAAGGCCTTTACCAGATTGCGGGTTTCACCCTGCAAGGCTTGTTGAGTCTGGGTCATGATTTCCAGATGTTGGGTAAGTGCACCGTAGGCTTCCTTACGTTCGTGCTCCATGGCGCGAATTTGTTTTTCAGTTTTTTCCAGTGCTTCCTTGATGGGTTTAACGAGATTTTCGATGGCTTGTTTTTTTTGTGCCAGCTCGCCCTGTGCCTGGGTTTGAAACTGTTTGAGATTCTGCTGTGCCAGTTTCAAAAATTCTTCGTTATTTTGTTTCAGTGCCTGACTGGAGAGGTGGCCGAAGGTTTCGGTCAATTGCGTGCGTGCCTGTTCCTGTACCTTTTCTAAAGTTACCAGTTTGTCTTCCTGGGCCTTGCGCTGCATTTCCAGGGTGATTTTGAGTTCGGTATTTTTTTCAGAAAGTTCGGCGATGCGACGTTGTGAGCGCAGGTAAATAATTCCGGCACCGATCAGAGCGGCCAGTACGGCGATGACGATGGTGATAAAAAGAGGGATGCTTTGGTTCATGGCTCTGGTTTTATTATTCCGGTTTTATTATTCCGGTTTTATTGTTCTGGTTTTAAGAGTGCGTGTGTGAATTTAGCTTGATCAAGGTTGTCCATTGTTGAGCAGCCACTCCTGAATCGCCGCCGGACTGTCGTGTAATACATCCGCACCCCAGTCCCGGGGGTGGTCATTATCCGCGATATAACCAAATAAGGCGACACTGGTGCGCATCCCGGCGCGCTGGCCGGATTCGATATCGCGTTGCGCATCACCAATGTACACACAATATTGAGCCTCGCTGCCGGCCAGTTGGCAGCCGTGCAAAATGGGCTCGGGGTGCGGTTTGCGATTGCTGCAGGTGTCGCCGCTGACGATACAGGCGGCGCGTCCGGTCAATTCCAGTGCTTCTATTAACGGTTCCGTGAGCCAGCCCGGTTTGTTGGTGACGATGCCCCAGTTCATGCCCTGTTGTTCGATGCTGTCCAGCAGTTCGGCCATGCCGGGGAACAGCGTGGTTTCACGGGCAATGTTGTCGCGGTAGATTTTCAGCAGGCGCTGGCGCAGCGGGTCGAAGTCCGGGTGCTCCGGCTCCAGATTAAAACCTAGCCGGATCAGTGCGATGCCGCCGTGGGAGACTTCGGGACGGATGGTCTCGAAGGGCAGAGCGTCACGGTCGTTTTCGATCAATACCTGATTGAGCGCGTAGGCGAGATCCGGCGCGGTATCGGCGAGGGTACCGTCGAGGTCGAATAGGACGGTGTGAATCGGCGCTTGTTTACTCACAAGCTTGCTTGTAAAAGCGGGTTATTCGTCACGCGTGCAGTGCGCCAGATAATTCACATCGAGATCGCGGCCTAACGAATAGTGTTGGGTCAGTGAGTTGTAGCTCATGCCGGTGAGATCATGCATTTTGAGTCCTGCGCGACGCGCCCAGCTTTCCATTTCCGAGGGGCGAATAAATTTGGCGTAATCGTGAGTGCCTTTGGGCAACAGGCGCAGCAGGTATTCGGCACCGACGATGGCGAATAAATACGATTTGGGGTTGCGATTGATGGTGGAGAAAAACACCGTGCCGCCGGGTTTCACTAATTGCGCGCAGGCGCTGATCACCGAGGCGGGGTCGGGTACGTGTTCGAGCATTTCCAGACAGGTCACCACGTCGAATTGGGCAGGATGTTTATCGGCCATTTGTTCGGCGGTGATTTGTTGGTAATCGACCTTGATGCCGGATTCCAGTCCGTGCAGTTTGGCCACGGACAGCGGTGCCTTGCCCATGTCGATACCCGTTACTGTCGCGCCTTTTGCGGCCATGCTTTCGGAGAGAATGCCGCCGCCGCAGCCGATGTCGATGACGGTTTTTGCGGCTAGTCCGTCGCAGCGTTGGTCAATGTAATCGAGGCGTAACGGATTGATTTCGTGCAGCGGTTTGAACTCGCTTTGCGGATCCCACCAGCGTGAGGCCAGTGCCTCGAATTTGGCGATTTCGGCGGGGTCGGTGTTGTCGTGCGTGTCGGCAGCGAAGGTGGTGTCAGTCATGGCGCTAGCTTAACGTATCTTGTGCGTGGCGAGGAAATTTTTACGATGATGAGTGGGATGCAAATAGGGATGGAGGGGACGGATTTGGCTGCTATGCTTAGGGTAACAGCACTCATTGCGCTTCTGTTGAGCCTGGTTTGAAGGTGATGGACTGAAAAGGAATGTTCCAATCTAGGTGCTCGGAGGTGGTGGGTTGCACCCGCAAAGCAACGTGCATCGCGAGGTGAATGAAATGAACGAGTATCATCGAATTCTGGTGGCTACCGACAATTCCGAACAAGGTCGCTTGGTGCTTGACCGGGCGCGAACCTTGCTTCAGGAAAGTGATGCCAGTCTCAGCCTGTTACAGGTGTTGGAGCATATTCCCGCGACAGTTTTGTCCGACGTCGTCCCGCCTGAAGGTATGGATAAAGGCGCCTGGATGGAATTTACAGCGCGCAACCGTCTCAGTCAGCTGGCGGAAGAAAACCAGCTATCCGCTGCCGAAGTGGTGGTGGTATCAGGCTCGCCCAGGGAACAGATTGTGCGTGTCGCCAAGGAGCAGAAAGCCGATCTTATCGTCATCGGTGCCCATGAGCGGCATGGGCTAAGTCGTTTGCGCCCGTCCACGACCGACAGTGTTGTTCACCATGCCCCCTGTGATGTGTTGACGGTGCACACCGTTTGCGACATCGAAGCAGGCGGGGATTATTCTGCCTTGGGTTGAGTGGGCGTTGAGAGGAAAGGACTCACGCGTAAGAAATGACTGCGTTGTCATTTTTGGGGTTCGATAGGCTTGGGTGTCCGGGTGCAAATGCGATCAAGCCTGATGTGGTTTACAGGGCCAGTTCCGTTCGTTCGCTGAAGCCTAATTCTTTAGCGAGTGGTACTTGGGGTTCTGGAATAGTGAAAATGTTGATAATTCCGTCGGGGCTGCCGCAAAGGGTGATGTACGCATTTCCGTCGGTGCCTTGATAATAGTCCAAAACCTCAATTCCGGCGTTGCTGAGTTCTTGTTTCATGTCCCATATTGTAATTCCGTCGTCAGGTTCACACTGGAGTGAACCGTTGTATTTGTATATTTCCACGGGCGGGGTGAGACCACAGAACCATGTGTCATTTGGTACCGTCCAATCGGCAGTGACGAGGGGCCCCTCAAGTGCCTGCACTTGGCCTAGGTAGAGCAAGGTATCACTCGCGGCGGCATAGATGGCAAAGAGGAAGGGGTTTTGCTCAGGGGGATAAAAGCAGGGCTGGGTGTCACCGGATATGGTGAGAAAAAATCCTGTGCCGTTATGGGATGTAAGGCCAAAGCTAAAGCTGGAAATGTAGGCTGAATTAAATAGATTGCTAGGCTCATCTTTGGTTGCCATGTGTACTGCCGCTGTGACCGTGGAGGCATTCAGCCCCTGCTCATCGACAGTCAGGGCAATATGTTGCTGTGGTGTTTCCAGGTAAAGGAAACCGGCGTTGTTGACTCGGGAAAAGTTGGCCGTAGTGTCGGGGTTATCCGGGGCGCTTGAGGGGGAGCCTTCCGCATTGTCGATCAAAGCGACGCCGAGGTATGGCATGTCGTCATTGGATAATTCGCGCGCAAGCGCAAACGTGGGAATGTGAACGGTGGTCTCGGCAGCAGGCTCGGAGGCCTCCAGTTTTCCTCGAATGTCATTCCACAAAATCGCGTCCAGGTTTTGGCGGATGTTGTCGAATTGCCCCGGCGTCGGAATGATTATCACCATGGATAGATCAGGGTCTGTCAGCGGTATTTCCACGGCTTGATAATTTTCACCGGCCGCCGTGTGGTATGCGCCAGTGATGCGCACCATGTCCACCCAGCGCTGCTCTTCGTGGATGCCAAACCGGCCGTTGATGCTCTCAATAGTGGAAGTGGCCGACCAGCCGGTTTCGAGTCTGGTGGTTTGGGCAGCAACCAGTCGGGTGCGATTACCTATGCCTGAAATCGCCAGCTCTCCCCCCAATGTGTCGTTAATGCTGGTCTGCGACTGAAAAGGATCGAGCAGGAAATCCAGGCCGCTCATGGTGGGGCCGAACAGCTCGGCTTGGCTTTGGAGGTATGCGGGGGCAAAACGATAACCCGGTTGGCCCCAAAGAAAGCCGTGACGCTCGATGCTGACAAGATCACTAACTTGCTGCTCCCAAATACTAATTCCGGCATGGGTCGAGACGTCATTGAGATTAAATCCACTGGCAGTGCTAAAAGCCTCCAGGGTCGTGCCATCGGCACCCAGGGCGATGCTGGTCAAAAGTTGCTGGAGGTCAAAAGGTGCGCTTAAAGTATTTTCGTTTGCGGGAGTGTGAGCTCGGTAATCGGAAAAGGCGAAATCGTGGTGAGCCAGCGAGGGGTTTGTCGGTTCAAGCGGTTGCAGGGAATCGGGTGACTTGCGTAGGCCGCTGGCGGGGAAAGTCTCGATATAGGCTGCGTCATCCAGCCCGTCTAGGTCGCTCCCTTGTTCTGCGCAACCTCCGATGAGAAAAAGGGGGACGACCAGTACTGCTCCGATGATAAAATGTTTCATTTCCCTATCCTGTGGATCCCTATACTGACAGCTCGGCAAGAGTACCACAGACGCGACACAAAAAATCCCAGAACCCACACGCTGCGCCACTTAAATGATATAAAGTGACATTTTCCCCGGCCGAGGCACCTGACAGAATTGCGGCATATTTTTCTTTAAACAAAGCTAAATTAGGGTGGGCACGTTTTTTGTGCCCACATAATGCGGTAATTACATCGTACCAATCGATGAGCAAAACAGCTTGCTTTTATGCCCTGTGGATACACCCTACGCTTCAGTCTCCGGAATGCTCATCTGCCGCTTGAGCTTTCCCCGCCACTGCCGCGCTTTGCTCAAAGAGCCGCTTGCGCCCGTCCATTACCGACAGTGTTGTTCACCATGCCCCCTGTGATGTGCTGACGGTGCATACCGTTTGCGGCATCGAAGAGGGCGGGGATTATTCGGCGCTGGGTTGAGTGTGTGTGTGGAGAGTAAGAGGCTTGGGCGGCGTTATTGTTTGGCGCGATAGACTTGGGTATCCGGGTGAAAGGCGTACCAGGCAAACCAGTAGCTGGTGGTGCTGGGCAGCAGTTTGTCGGCGGCGTAAATGCGCCCACTGCGGTTGGCGGCGTCGAATACCAGGCGGATGGTTTGGCCGCCGAGCTGATCGTGCAATTCATGTTGTCCGCTGGGCAGCCTCGAAAAAGGGTAGGCCTTAGTGACGCCATTCAGCGTTATTCCGATCACCCATTCCTTGGGATGGAAACGGCGGTCGCGGGCGCTAACTTCAAACATCAGCTGCTCACTGTCGGCATAGCCCGCATAGGGTGAACGGCTATAATCGCGGCGGTGACCGGTATCTTGTGACAGTACCCGGGTGTGCGGATAACGCGCCCGCCAGTCCGACCAGCGGGTGTGTTCCAGCGGAATCTGTTCCAGGTGTTGCCCTTTTAACGGCCCGGCAACCGCCTGCTTGCGGATCTGCGACCACAGCGATTCGGTCTGCCGGTCATACAGCAACACGTCACTGTTATACAACAGGCCGGACACCCCAAAATCAAAATCTTCTCCATTTCGAGCGGCTAGAAAGGCCATGCCCGTACCGCACAGCGGGCAGTAGCTGACCAGCACCGCGGTGTTGTCAGAATCGTTGCCAAAACGGTCATTGACGATTTCGTGGTAATTGAGAATGCGGATTGGGTAGGCCTTTGTTTCCCCATTCAAGTTTATGCCGAGAATGCGGTCGTTATCGTTCAGAAAATCCGCCTGCGAGGCGCTGATAAAGCGGGGGTCACTGATGGCGGGGATATCGTCTCGCCCAGGGCCGCCGTGTTTTATTTGCGCAATCGGCACCAGCGCATTGGACAAGTCGAAGCCGTTGTTTAAACCATCGCCTGGCCCTGCATGCAGCCATTGTGGACTTTGCCAGAACCACAGGGCGATGAGCAGCAGCGGGTAAATGATCCAGCGAACGTGTTTGTTTGTGATCAACCTTTGTTGCAGCAGTTCCCGCATAACGCACAGCCCCGAATGGTCATCATTGCCAATTTGATGATTGGCGGGTGGTTAGGTTTTCATTGGTGACACGTAAAGACGTGTAAAGTGTGACGACTGAACTCTCTCGGTGTTACACCATTCATGTACAAAAATTCGGAATTTTTCGAGGATTAAAGTGATGGTCAAAAATACAAAACCACTGCACCCTGGCATTGTGTTGCGTGAAGTCTATATGGCCGAGATGGGTTTGAACCAAACGCAGCTGGCAAAGAAGTGCGGTTGTTCGTCGCGGAAGATCAACGAAATCATCAACGGCAAGCGTGGTGTTTCACCGCAGTTCGCTATTGTGCTGGAAAAGGTGCTGGGTACCAGCGCTGAAATGTGGGCGCGAATGCAAGCGGAGTATGATTTGTGGGCGGCGCGGTTGAAGACGGCTTAACGCTCGGTGTTGACAAGGAAGGTTCACCATCCAAGGCTCGTCCCTTGGGGTTTCTTTACTGTTGACGCCAGGTAAAGATAGCACTATTCTTTACTATATTGTATATGTAAAGAGGTGCGTTATGCCAAAAGTAAGCTCAAAAAGACAAATTACTATTCCCATCGATCAATGCCAACAAGCCAATATCGAACCTGGCGACGAAATCGAAACATTTATTTATGGTGGCCACATCACGATCGTGAAGAAAGAAAAGGGAGCCGCTAAAGGCATTCTCAGTCAGGTTAAAGCCGACAAAAGAGTCAGTGATGAGAAGTCACTGCAAAGCACTCTCGATGAACGGCACAAGGGTGCTGCGTGATTGCCATTGATACAAACGTACTGCTGCGTTATCTGCTCCAGGATGATAAAAAACAATCCGTGAAGGCGAACAAGTCGTGAATTCAATTCGCTAGTGCAACAGGTGGGTTGATTCCGAAAAATACCT
>CAYNYJ010000049.1:0-26699 GCA_964401355.1 uncultured Ectothiorhodospiraceae bacterium
ATCATGGGTGAATCAGGCCTCTTTACTTACTCGTTAACGGGACAGCAGTGACATATTATCGTAAATTGATGGCGAGAAAAATGGTGTTTTTTGATTCTTAACATATTGATTAGGAGTGACATTTTGATATGGCCGAGACAATTATCGATTTAATTCGGCACGGTGAACCGGAGGGTGGACGTTGTTTTCGCGGACATGGCATAGACGACCCACTGAGTAAAAAAGGCTGGGTACAAATGTGGGCGGCGGTTGAGGATGGGCCGGCGTGGGTGCAGATTATCAGTTCACCGTTACAGCGTTGTCGACAATTTGCCGCACAACTGGCCGAGCGACGGGGGATTTCGGTGAGTCTGGATGAGCGCCTTAAGGAAGTCGGTTTTGGCTGTTGGGAAGGACAATCGCCGGATCAAATTCGGCAACGCGATGCCGAGGCTTATGCCGCGTTTTATCGTGATCCCGTGAATCACCGGCCTGATGGTGCCGAGCCGTGGGATCAATTCGTGGGGCGTGTGTCGGCGGCATTGATCGATATCACCACAGATTATTCTGGCCAGCAGGTGCTGGTCGTTGTCCACGCCGGGGTTATTCGGGCGCTGGTCGCGACGGTGCTGGGGACCTCCGCCACGGCTGCTTATCGCATCAAAATTGATAATGCCGGGTTGACCCGGTTTCGTCATGACGGACAAAATTACCGATTGGAGTACCTTAATCGCACCTGTTGACCGGTTTTTATTTAGTAATTTCCTGTGGTTTTCCCAATAATATTGTGGATGGGTTTGATATAAACCTGTGATTGACACCCCATTAGTGATCAGCTATTAATTCAACCACATATATTAATCAGTGATTCTGATAATGGTTCTTATATAAAATGATGACACTAAATGCAGGGGTAACATAATGTATCGATTTTTAAAATTATTGGGTAGTACATTGATATTTAGCCTATTTTTGTCGGTTGCTTGGGCGGCGGAGCAACATTCAGCCAAGGGTGTGGTCAATGCTGTGAAATTGGCGTCTGGCAAACTGACTATTTCTCATGGCCCTATTGCTGGTTTGGGTATGGACGCCATGACGATGGATTTTAAGGTATTCGACCCGGCCATGTTGGAAGAGGTGAACAAGGGACATGGGGTCGCCTTTGTCCTTGAACAAGCCCGGGACGGGAGTTTGGTGATTATGGAAATAGAGGATCTGGGTTTGGCGAAAAATACGCCAGTTGCAGGGGATCATCAGCATTCACACTAACATTAACGAATGCGACGTAGTGACAGGCCAACGTCTTTTTTGGCGGTCTTTAATCCAGTAATTTTGTGTATCAGGGGCAGGTCGACGTTTGAACCAGCGGGTCTGCAATTACAGTATTTACCGGCAATACTTTCGTTAACAGGAAGCGCCGGATCAAAAGGGGTTTTTCATGACATTTTTTTACCGTATTGCGGTGCCGGTTCTGGCTGCCGTTGGGGTTTTATTCGCTGTGCCTTTTGCGGCTGTGGCCGCCAATCAGGAGCACAGTGGGCATAAAATGGCGGAGCATTCTGGGCATGGTGACGAACACTCTGGGCACGATACCGGTTTCGGTGATCACATCCATCATCAACATGGGGCCGATAGCTGGATGTTTGAATATAAGTTTATGCGTATGACGATGGAAGGTTTGCTGGATGGTACGGACAGTGTCAGCACCTCCGAAGCGGTTGCCATGGCAGGTGCCTATGGATTTATGATGGCGCCGACAAAAATGACCATGGACATGCACATGGTTATGGGCATGTATGGGCTCACTGATAAGCTGTCCCTGATGTTGATGGGGAACTATCTTGCCAAGGACATGGATATGCAGGCGCGTGACGGTACTTTGTCATCCATGGACACCAGCGGTATTGGGGATACACAAATTGGTGTCATGGTTGCGTTGAGCAAGCAGTGGGTGACGAGCGTTAATGTCAGCATTCCGACCGGTAGTATCGACAAAAAAACCGATATGGTGATGAGTGCCATGATGACGCTGCAAGACGTGCAACAACCCTACGCCATGCAGTTGGGGTCGGGCACCTATGATCTGATTCCATCGGTAACTTATCAAACCCGTAATGGCCACTGGAGTTGGGGCGGTCAAGGTGCCTATACCTATCGCATGGATGAAAATGATAATGATTACAGCTTGGGAAATCGATTTGACGTGACGGCTTGGGTTAAGCGGCAAATTAATGGTAACGTCATGTTGAGTGGTCGTATGAATTGGAACAAGTGGGGTAACGTCGACGGGGCTGACCCGGCTCTGAATCTGATGATGTCACCGACCAACGATCCCGACGCCCAGGGTGGCAGCCGACTTGATGTGTTGCTGGGCATTAACGGCATGTTTGCGGGCGGTCATATGTTGGGTCTGGAACTGGGTGTGCCGGTAAGTCAGAATCTGGACGGGCCGCAGTTGGAGACGGATATGCTGGTGACCTTCGCTTACCAATATATTTTGTTGTAAAGCGGTGGCGCGTAGGCAGGAATCTGTATTATTGATTTGCCGTGTGGGTAAATCTAAAAAGCTAGGACGCTGTATTGAGTTTGACACGGAAAAGTTTGATGTCGAAGGCCGTCACATGGGCAGCAGGTTTGCTGCTCAATGTGATGGCCTTTGGCGTTTCTGGCGCGGCGTCTTTTATGCTGAACCCTGGACAAGGTGTCGAGGAAGAGGGTGAAGGATTGTCGCTAGTGGCGGCGGAGCATTTGGCCTTGAGTCTTGATCCGTTACTGGCACGATCCGAAGCTTTGCAAAAGGCCTTGGGGGCGCGTGCACATGCCGCGCAGACGTTACCGGACCCCAAACTCAAACTCGGTATTATGAATATTTCTGCTGAGAGTTTTCGCTTCGACCAGGAGCCGATGACGCAGGCAGTGTTGGGCGTGAGCCAGGCTTTTCCGCCGGCCGGTTTGCGTGATGCGGCGGCAAATCAGTTGACATCACTGGCGGAAAGCCAGGGTGCCGTTGTCGCGGATCGCCAGCGCGTGGTGCGACAGCAAGTGCGCCATGCCTGGTTGGAACTTTTTTACCAGCGACAGGCAAAGGTCCTGGTCATGCAAAGTCAGGACGTGTTCACCCAGCTGGCCAAGATTACTCAGTACCAGTATCGGGCGGGTCGCGGGACTCAACAGCACGTGATTCGCGCCCAGTTGGAGCAAAGTCTGTTACAAGACCGTGAGACGGAATTCGAGACCAAACGCGAACAGGCGCGTGCTTCGCTGGAGAAATGGATCGGCTCGGCTGCCGGTATGCCGGATATGATGTTTCCAGAATTACCCGTGGTTGTTATGCCAGAGCAGGTTGGTGATGTGTTGAGCGCACATCCCAGCTTGCAAGTATTGGCCTCACAAATGCGCGCGGCACAGCACAACGTAAAGATGGAAAAATCGCGTAAAAATCCCGCCTGGATGCTGGATGTCAGTTATGGCTATCGTGCTGCGGAGCGGGATGATTTTTTGACGGCCATGGTGAAACTGGATTTGCCGCTGTTCACTGCAGCGCGGCAGGATAAGCTCATCGCCGCAGGCCGTGAGCGCTTGCTGGCAACAGAATATTTGTTGGCAGAGAAGCGGCGGGCCTTGTCTGAAATGCTGGCAAGGAGTGCAGCAAGCTATCGACGTATGACGCAGCGCCTGGAATATTTCAAGCGCTCGTTATTGCCACAGGCGGGACAAAATACCGAGGCCGCGCTGAATGCGTATCAGTCGGGCGTTTCGGATTTTGGGGTTCTGGTGCGTGCACGTCTGAGCGAATTGAATAGCCGTCTGAAATACCTGCGATTAAAGGTTGATCGTGCAAAAGCGGGTACGGACATTGTCTATTTGCTGGGGGAATCGTCGGCGTGAACACATTTAATCAACGTAGCCGATCATTGCGCTATCGTCTTTGGCTAGCGCTGTGTTGGGTGCGCAATGTATTGGTGCCCGATCTGGGAGTGTCGATTGGCCCGGTGATGCGGTTAGCGCGCTACATGGTGGTGGTCACGATTGTGGTAGTGCCTGTGACGATTTATTTGATTACTGCGGACAATATTAATAGTGCGGTGTCATCGATGCCGGTAGTTAATGTGGTGTTGGAGGAGGCGATTGTGAAGTCGCTGAAACCTGTGCAAGAGACGGCGCTGGATCATGCCTTGAAACACGCCACCCCGAATTACGTTTGTCCCATGCATCCCGAAATCATCAATGATGATCCAAGCGCGAGCTGTCCGATTTGCGGTATGGATCTGGTGGAGTTGAAAGTCGCTGGTGAAGACGGGGTGGTGGCGTTGTCGGCTGCGGTGGTTAATGCGCTGGGGGTAAGAACGGCTAAGGTGAAACGTAAGACCTTGTATCGGCGCATCGATAGCGTGGGTTACATCTCGCCGGATGAAAGCAAGATCAAAACGGTAAATTTACGCACCGATGGCTGGGTTGAGCGTTTGATAGTAAAGACCGTCGGCGAGCGTGTGAAAAAGGGACAGTTATTGTTAGAGGTGTATTCGCCCAAACTGGTCAATGCGCAAGAGGAATATCTACAGGCAAGGGCCTTGGGCAATGCCTTGTTGGTCAAGGCGTCTCAGGCACGATTGCGAGCCTTGGGGATCTCGGCCCGGCAAATCAAACGTCTTAAATCAAAAAATCAGGTTGAGCAATTGGTAAAAGTGTATGCCCCGCAGGCCGGCATTGTGTCCGAGCTTAATGTGCGTGAGGGCATGTTCGTCAAACCCTCCAATTCCCTGATCAAATTGGTTGATCTGGCCAGTGTCTGGTTGCTGGTGGATGTGTTTGAACGCCAGTCGGATTGGGTAAAGGTTGGACAACGTGCTATCGCACATTTACCTTTTTTACCGGATAAATCCTGGCAAGGGAAAGTCGAGTACGTGTATCCCACACTAGATCCAAAGACGCGCACACTGAAAGTGCGTCTGCGGTTTGATAACGCGGATGAGCAGTTGAAACCCAACATGTATTCGAACGTCACCATTTTTGCGAAACCGCGCCGCAAGGTGTTGAGTATTCCGCGCGAAGCCTTGATCCGTACCGGCAATGAACAGCGGGTGATTGTCGCCATGGGTGAAGGAAAATTTATTCCCATGAAAGTGCGTGTGGGTATTGAAACCCGTTCACGCATAGAGATTCTCTCCGGTTTGACGGAAGGGGATGTGGTTGTGACTTCCAGTCAATTTTTGATTGATTCCGAAAGCAGTTTGCAAGCCAGTTTGGCCAGGATGATGGGCAACTAAGCAACAGTCAGTGGGTTGCGTAATATTGAATAAAGGAGCGGTTGATTAATCAGAAATCCTCAAGGTCTGTGAATGATTAATTATATCATTTGTTGGTCGATTTATAATCGCGGTCTGGTATTGGTGCTGACCGCGGCGCTGGCAGGTTGGGGGGCTTTTGCGGTTAGTCAAACGCCTCTGGATGCGATTCCAGATCTGTCAGACCTGCAGGTCATCATTAAAACCTCTTATCCTGGTCAGGCACCGGAAGTGGTGGAAGATCAGGTCACTTATCCCATTACCACCGCCATGTTATCGGTACCGAATACCATCGCCGTACGCGGCTATTCCTTTTTTGGTGATTCCTACGTTTATGTCATTTTTAATGAGGACACCGATATTTACTGGGCGCGTACCCGTGTGCTTGAATATCTTAATCAAGTGTCGGATAAGTTGCCGCGCGAGGCGCGACCGGCGCTGGGTCCCGATGCCACTGGTGTCGGCTGGATATACCAATATGCCTTAACGGATCGCAGTGGTAAACACGATCTTTCGCAGCTGCGCAGTTTGCAGGATTGGTTTCTGAAGTTTGAATTACAAACCGTGCCGGGCGTTGCCGAAGTGGCCACCGTGGGTGGCATGGTCAAGCAATATCAGGTGGTGGTTGACCCGGATCGTCTGCGCGCCTTTGGGGTGACCATTGCCCAGTTGCGACGTGCGGTGCAACGTGCCAATCAAGAGGTTGGAGGTTCGGTCATTGAACTGGCTGAAGCTGAATACATGATTCGGGTCAAAGGCTATCTCAGCGGGCTGGATGACCTGCGCCATGTACCCATTTCCGTTAATGAAAATGGTACGCCGGTATTGTTGAGTGACGTGGCCGAGGTGCGAATCGGCCCGCAAATGCGACGGGGTATTGCAGAACTGAACGGTGAGGGTGAGGTAGTCGGCGGCATTGTGGTGATGCGTTGGGGCGAAAATGCGCTTCATACCATTGAAGCCGTGAAGAAAAAAATCGAAGAACTTAAACGCAGCCTGCCCAGCGGAGTGGAGATCGTTGAGACTTATGATCGTTCAAAGTTAATCAATCGCGCTGTAAACAATCTGGCTCATAAACTGCTCGAAGAATTTCTGGTGGTCGCCCTGGTGTGTTTGGTCTTTCTGTTCCACCTGCGCTCGGCCCTGGTCGCGATAGTAATCTTACCACTGGGCATATCCACGGCATTCATCATCATGAATTACCAGGGTGTGAGCGCTAATATCATGTCATTAGGAGGCATTGCCATTGCCATTGGTGCCATGGTGGATGCGGCCATCGTGATGATCGAAAATGTCCATAAACACATGGAGAAAGATGACTACACTGATAACAAACATTGGGACGTGATTCAAAAAGCGGCCTGTGAAGTCGGCCCGGCGCTATTTTTCTCCTTATTGATTATTACTCTGAGTTTTTTACCCATCTTCACACTGGAAGCGCAGGAAGGTAAATTATTTTCACCGCTGGCCTTTACCAAGACCTACGCCATGGCGGCAGCAGCAGGTCTGTCAATTACCTTGATGCCGGTGTTAATGGGCTATTTTATTCGTGGCAAGATTGCCCCGGAACATAAAAACCCTCTCAACCGTTTTTTGATTGCACTGTATCGGCCGGTCATTGATTGGGTACTAAAATTTCCCAGAAGCACTTTGGTTATCGGTCTGCTGCTAGTCGTTAGCATACTGTATCCCTTATCAAAACTGGGTTCGGAGTTTATGCCGGAGCTGGATGAGGGAGATCTGTTATATATGCCGACGATGTTTACCGGTGTCTCGATTGGTAAGGCGGGTGAAATTTTACAGATTACTGATCGCCTGATTCGCAGCCAACCTGAAGTGCTTACTGTATTCGGCAAAGTGGGACGAGCGGAAACAGCGACCGACCCCGCGCCATTGACCATGATTGAAACCACCATCCAGCTTAAACCGCGCGACCAGTGGCGCGAGGGTATGACCATGGACAAAATAAAACGCGAGCTGGACGCGCTGGTGAAATTTCCCGGTTTGACCAATGCCTGGGTGATGCCCATCAAGACCCGCATCGATATGATTTCCACCGGTATCAAAACGCCGCTCGGCATCAAGATTACCGGTCAGGATTTGAAAGTGATTCAACAGATTGGTGAGGCACTGGAGAAAGTAATTCGTGAAGTGCCGGGCACGGCTTCGGTGTTTGCCGAGCGGGTAGCCGGAGGACGTTATATTGATATCGATATCGACCGCCGTGCCGCAGCACGGCTGGGATTGAACATTGCCGATATACAGGAAGTCATTTCCAAGGCAGTGGGAGGAAGTACCGTTACCGAAACGGTGGAAGCTCTGGAACGTTACCCGGTAAATATTCGTTACCCGCGTCACATGCGTGATTCTATCGACAAACTGATGAATCTGCCCATCATTACTCAAAATCAGGCGCAGGTGCCGCTAAGTGATGTAGCGACAATTAAAATCATCGATGGCCCTGGCATGGTAAAAAGTGAAAACGCACGTTTGACGGGTTGGTTGTATGTGGACATACGGGATCGGGATTTAGGCAGTTATGTGGCTGATGCGAAACGCTATGTTGCGGAAAGTTTCACCCTGCCGCCCGGTTACTCTCTGGGTTGGAGTGGTCAGTATGAATATATGTTGCGTGCTGAAAAACGCCTCAAGTTCGTCGTGCCGATAACCTTACTGATTATTTTGATGTTGTTGTATTTTAATTTTAAGAATTTCACGGAGTCGTTCATGGTACTCGGTGCAGTACCTGTGGCCCTGGTTGGGGCTATTTGGTTCGTGTACTTTCTGGGGTTCAATTTTTCGGTTGCGGTAGGTGTGGGGTTAATCGCCCTGGCTGGCTTGGCGGCCGAATTTGGAGTGGTGATGCTGGTGTATCTGGATCACGCCTATGAGAAACACCAGCCCACCACTGCGCGTCAATTACGTGATGCGGTGATCGAAGGTGCGGTGCTCAGGGTGCGACCGAAGGCGATGACGGCGGCGGTGATTCTCGCCGGTCTGTTGCCGATCATGCTGGGCGAAGGCACCGGTTCAGAGGTGATGAAACGCATTGCGGCGCCTATGTTGGGTGGAATGATAACGGCCCCGTTGGTCTCCATGGTGATTATTCCGGTGCTGTATGTGATGTGGCGTGGGCGGCAAATATCGCAGCGACAGCCCATATAATAGTAAAGGGTTACTTGCTGCTCAAGGCCATTTCCACCCGGTTTCGGCCGTTGTGCTTGGCGGCATACATGGCTTCGTCAGCGGCGTGATTCAGATCTTCCGCTTTTGAATGAGTGCTGGCAGCGGCAATGCCGATACTGATGGTTACTTTCACTTCCGTGCCGTCGTGTAAAAAATGCAGGTCTGCAAAGGCTTTGCGGATTTCTTCGAAAACAATATTGGCCTCTTCCAGTGAGCAGCCGGGCAATACTGCGGCAAACTCTTCGCCGCCATAACGGCCAATGCTGTCACTTTGGCGAAGGCGTTGCTGAAGCAGGCGTGCCAGACTCTTGATGACGCGGTCACCGGTCAGGTGTCCGTAGTCATCATTGACCTTTTTAAAATGATCGATATCAATCATGGCAAAACTGAGCGAGGCGTTTGTGCGTTGGGCGCGGGATAATTCGGTGGCCAGTTGTTCTTTGATCTTGGTGTGTTTAAGTAGGCCAGTGAGACTGTCTTGCATCATGAGCGTGTTTAAGGTGCGTGAACGCTCGGCGCGGATCATTGCTGAGGTGATCAGGTTTTTGTCGGAAATGGGCTTGGTGAGAAAATCGTCACCGCCCATGCGCATGGCCTGAAATTGTTTTTCGAGATTGGTTTCAGACGACAAAAATACGATAGGGATCCCCAGGTAGGTATCTTGCTGGCGAATTAGTTTTGCCAATTCAAGGCCGGAGCAGGTTGGCATGTAGACATCCATCAGGATTAATTCAGGGCGAATCTCTGCAAGCACTGCAATGACATTCTCCGGTTTGGTGACAATGGACACAGTCATGCCTGCCTGTTCAAGAATCAGCGCATAGTGGTTGGCCAGTGATTGGTCATCGTCGATAACCAGTACCCGGAAAGGCTCGGATTCATGGCTCTGGGTGAGCTGGTCGAGGCGGTCGACCAGCGGCCCGATGTCCAGTGGCTTGATAAAATAGGCATCGCCCCCTGCGCGCACGGCCTGTAAGCGTGATGCAAAATCGTTATCTTTGGAAATGAAAATGATGGGCATGTTGGTGCTATAGAGCGCGTTCATCTCGCGGATCAGAGTAATGCCAGCAAGATTGCCCTCGGACAGCGATACGTTGGCAATAATAGCGGCAGGCCGCTCTTTTTTCATGGCTTTGTTAATATCGGCACAGCTGTCAAAAACCTTCACCCGGTAGTCAAAGTGATTGAGTTGGGTGGCGAGGTCCGTGGTAAAATTATGATCGTTATCGATCAGGTAAATGAGGTGTGTATCCGGTTGGTAACTTATCCGACTAGGGATGTCGGCTTCGGGCTGGTCGGGGGGAGGCTTTTCTTCAATGGCGGACAGCGACACTATGATTGCTGAAACCGAATCACGATCGTCTTTAGTGGTTACACGTTCATTGGCGAGCCAGTCTTTGAGACGCTGCTCTATGTGGCGTGCATTTTCACCTACTTCGGTGAAACCAAAAGTCGGCGCGGATCCCCTCAACGTGTGCACTAAACGATGCAGGTCTTTGACTTTGTGCCAGTCCCATTGCTCGTCGCACAGTGAAGCCCACAGGCCAGCGACATCTTTCAATTTGCCCGGCAATTGTTTGGCGTAGGTATCGCGAAGTACCTTGAGTTTTTGTTCGAGTGTTTGTGGCTGACTGTCCATGGAGTGTTTTGTATGAAATTTATCACACGTGGCTTTTTGGTTTTTCCTTTGTAGTGGCCTTGCTGGAGTATCGACAAATTTGGGGGAAAATGAAGGAAAACAACAGATAGAAGTCGGATTTTCGGTCAATTCGCCAGTCTAATAGACAAGATTTCAGAATGTGAAAAGTCTAGAAACGGCGGTTTTCAGTTGGCTGGCGAGGGTTTTATTCTTGTTCAGCAGTGCATCGGGATGCATATCTTTGATGAAATGTGAGTGTTTTCGGGACGTTACTATAATGGTCTTGATGTCGCGATTAATGCCGCCCGCAGCGCGCAATGCGTACAGCAGCGCGGTACCGTTGAGGGTTTTGGTTTCAGCGCTCATAATGACCAGGTCATATTTTTCACGCAGCAACCAGCCCAAGGCTTCCAGCCCGTCACCGATTACCGCAATATCCACCGGCAGGGAACGGAGACTGTCTTGGTAGAGATTCACCATAAAATTGGATTCTTCGATAATTAAGGCCATCTTTCGGCCCTGTTTTAACCGGCTGCGAATGGTTTCCAGGGCAGACTTGACGGTATCGAAGTCGGTGTTGTTTTCGAGGGCGAGTTGTGTCGCTTGCCGGGTCAGATCCACATATTCCAAAAAGGTGTCAATCAGCGTCAGGTTAAGCGTCAGCCCATTGCCCAATTCGGTGAGTAGGTCTTCGAACTGGTGTGAAATCAGGCTGATAATCGAAACACCGTGGATGCCTGCTCCCCCTTTGAGGCTATGAAGGTGTCGGTAGAGCGCGTCATAGACTGGGTGTTCGGGCGTTACTGAAGTTTGATCCTGCTCAAGATTTAGTACCAGTGACTCAATATCATCGAGCCGGTCTGGCAGCTCCACCAGGAAGGTGGTGCGCAGTTCCCATAGTAACTTTTGTGTTTGACTGTAACCGGGCGACGTTTCAGGTGTTATTGTTTTTTTTTGGGTGTCGTCTGAAGGCATAATATGAGCGTAGTCTATGGGCAAATAAAGATCAGACTTGGGGGATGTTGATCAGTGGTTTTATAAAATATCGGCAGACTTCATCATTTATTAACCATGAAATTTACAGGTTTGGATTTATGGGCTGTTACAAGCACAACGGCAGGCGCAGTGAACACTGAACCTGCAATGCAAGCGAACGTATTGAGATGATTCTTATAAGGTGTTGGCCTTGAGGCCGTGGCGTGGATAAAACCAGTTGAGGAATGAGCATGAAGTGGAACCAGTGCAAAGAGATATTGATAATAGGTTTGCTCGCAGCTGTGCTGTCGGCTTGTGATGGCTCTGAACAGATGGGTAGCGTGCCGGTGTTGATGACACCTGATCGTCAGCTGGATCCTCAGCAATTGGCGATGGGGGAGCGGGTATTTCAGGCCAATTGTGCGGTGTGTCACGGTGCTCAGGCCCAGGGTGCCCCTGATTGGCGCAAACGTGATGCCGATGGTTTTTACCCTGCTCCTCCGCTGGATGGGTCGGGTCATGCCTGGCATCATTCGCTGGTCATGCTGGAGGACATGATTACCAATGGTAGTCCTGATGGTAAGGGCAAAATGCCGGCCTGGAAGGGCAAGCTGAATCAACAAGAAATTCAGGCCACATTGGCCTGGTTTCAGTCACAGTGGCCGCAACCCGTTTACGATGCGTGGTACGAAATGCAGCAACGCGGTCAATAGCGAAGCGGTATTTGCGGTACAATAACGGATGAAATGGCACACGTTTTGTGGCTTGTGGTAAACGAAGATTGA
The DNA here is from genome assembly GCA_964401355.1 of uncultured Ectothiorhodospiraceae bacterium. Taxonomy (GTDB): domain Bacteria; phylum Pseudomonadota; class Gammaproteobacteria; order SZUA-152; family SZUA-152; genus SZUA-152. The sequence goes on from CAYNYJ010000049.1 coordinate 11,850, forward strand.
GGAGATAAATATGTATGGATTTCATGTAACGGTGAACGGACGTTTTGATGAAGTCATTGACAAGACCACGGAGGCATTGAAGACGGAAGGCTTTGGTGTGCTGACCACGATCGATGTTAAAGCAGTGTTGAAAGCGAAAATCGATGTGGATCGTCGGCCTTACACCATTCTTGGCGCCTGTAATCCGGGTTTGGCCAATCAGGCAATTAATGCTGAACCTGATATCGGTTTATTGCTGCCGTGCAATGTGTTGGTGCGTGAGGAAGAAGATGATTCGATCACCGTCGCCTTTATGGATCCGGCAGCGGTGATGGGTTTGGTGGAAGGCGAAGACGTGAAGCCGTTGGCGATGGAAGTGCGTGGCAAACTGGAGCGGGTGCGGGATATCTTGGCGGCGAGCTGATCGCTATTGATGGCGGCTCCATCGATATTTCAGCCCAAGGACATGGCAATGAACGCAGGCGGGTTCATGTATTAAATTAATTTTTACATGCCGCTACGGATGTTGATGTGTGATCTAAAATATAACAGGTAAATGTCATGTCGGAAATGGAAACACAATTTTATATTCAAGGAATGAAAGACGATGCGGGTATCGCTACCGCCAATGAAGCCTTGAAAGCGTTGCCGGGTTTTGTCTCGGCTGAGTTTGATTTGGCGGCTGGAGTCGGAGTGGTGAAAGGGGATATTGATCCGCAGGCAGCGTGTCAGTTGCTCACAGAAAGTGGTTACCCGGCAGTGGTGAAAAGTGTTTGATGAGCTGTCGCCCTAGCGCTGTCCAGCCATCCAGTAGGTTGTCATCTTCGGGGAGTCCCGGCAACTTATCCTCGAGAGTTGGCAGGTCGATCCCCAGTATTTGAGAAATTTTGGCGACGAGTGTTTGATGGTCAAAAAGTTTGTTCATGTATTGCGAGACGCCGGCACCAATCATCTCCAACACACTGTCCTTGTCTGAGCGCGAAGTTAGCATCAGGCAGGGAATGTGAGAGAGTCGTTCGTTTTTTCGCACGTCTTCCAACAACGGTGCACCGGTTTTAATGGGCATGTTCCAGTCAGAGATGATCAGCTCCATGGTATTTTCTTGTAACGCTTGCCAGGCTTCTTCTCCGTCTTGGGCGATCATCAGCGAGCATTCGAAGGAATGGGATAAAGTGATCTGTATGGTCTCGGTGATGACGGGGTCGTCATCGGCGACAAGGATTGTTTTTGTCGTGTTCATGTTTTTTGGCCGCTCATGATTTTTGTAAAAATGTTTGGCATTGACTGTTTTGGCCGGATTTATCTATTACCTAGTGTTGATGATAGCGCATTACTTTTTTATGGAGTAAGTCTGGTTGCTGGGGCGCAGTGAGTGTGCCACTGATAAAATCCATCTGTGGTGCGTTCGGTTATTCGTTGCAAATAGCCATTCATTGCGGGTTAAATGTCTGACGGAATAGATTAGTGCAGGTGTTGATTTTCCTTCATGTGAGTGGAGACCTGCTCGACGAGGGTGGTGGCGGTATCTTCGTCTATTTCCAGTTTTTCAATGTGCGGCCATTCGCTGAGTGGTGTGCCATCGTCCGAGTGCAGGCTATGGTTGATGCGTCGGGTTAGACGGTTGGCCAAGTGGATAATTAACAGGTTTTGGTTAAGATCGGGGGCCTCATCCAGGCGGTCATGGTATTGGGCAATTTGCTGCAAGTCTTTCGGCAGTTGCCAGCGGGTTAATAGCATGGCACCAAATTCTTCGTGCAGGCTGGCGATAATATGTAGCACCTCTTCCTCCTTGATAGTCTCCTGTTCGGCAATCTCTTCCAAAATTTGCAATACCAGGATTTTTCCAATGTCATGCAGCAGCCCCATGAAAAATAGTTGCTCAACATTGTGCGCCCCCAAATGATTGCCAATCAGTCGGGCGCAGATGGCGGTGGCACTGGCGTGTGTGCGCAATTGTTGGAGAATCTGTTGGAAGCGAATATGGTTTGATTCGTAGAGGCTGGCGTTGGAGAACACCCACAGGAAGTTAACCGTCTCCTTGATTCCCAGTCGGGTGATAGCATCTTCTAAGCTGACAATGGGGCGCGCTCCGCGGTACATGGCTGTGTTGGCAATAGCGATAATTTGCGCGGTGACTACCGGGTCGCGTTCGATGCGGCGGGCAATGGTTGGGAAACTGGTGCTCGGTTCCTCGCTGAGGGTTTTTACATCGCTGGCGAGGTGGGGAATAGCAGGAAATTTGAAGTCGTTCTGTTTCAGCCGTTCGGCGATTTCCTGGATAATTTTTCGGGGCTTGGTTTTGCCCGTTGTGACGCTTTCTTGTGATTCGATGTCTTCGATAACAGAGTCGTCCACAGGGTCTCCAAACGTGTTGTCCGTGGTATTTTGGGATGGCGGCATTGCCAGTAGTTCGTTGATCTTGGAAATCAGCTGGCTGCGATCAAATGGTTTATGCATATAGGCGGTGACGCCTGAGTTGATGGCATCCAATACGCTGCTTTTGTCTGAGCGAGCAGTGAGCATTAGGAATGGAACTTGGGAGAGCCGTTCGTGAGAGCGGATGTCTTCCAGTAGTTCGGCACCGGTTTTAATGGGCATGTTCCAGTCTGAAATGATCAAATCGATATCATTTTCTTGCGCAGACACCCAGGCCAGTTCACCGTCTTTAGCAATGATTATCTTGCAGCTGAAGGATTTACTAACGATGGTTTTTATTGCCAAGGAAATGGCATAGTCATCTTCAGCAATGAGAATTGTTTTTATAGCATCCATGTTTATTGGCCTTTTAAAGCTTCGGTGAGCTGCTCTTCTGTCACCAGTCCTTTTTCGACAAGGATTTCTCCCAGTTTCTTTTTACTCTCAGGTGCTGCAGGCATTAACAGATGAAAGCTAGATCCTTCGTCAGCAATACTTTCGACCCACAACTTACCGTTATAATGTTGTACAATTTGTTGGCTAATTGTTAAGCCTAAGCCCGTTCCTTTTTGTTCCCGGGTCTGCGAGGTATCCACTTGATGAAACCGCTCAAACACTTTGTTGAGTTGATTCTCGGGAATACCCTGGCCAGTGTCTTTTATACAGACTTCTATCATTGGAGTGGTAGGGGATAAACCAATGAGGTCGGTGATGGTCATTTCCAGGTTCCCTGGCGGCAATGTGCTTAGTGGTTTGCGCAGGAAATTTTTAGTTGAACGATGACGGGTGTCGTTACTGAGGGCAGTAATAGTGGCAATGGGCAGGGTCGGATATTGATCGCGTATTTCTTGTAGCTGGTTAAGAGTATCGGCAGTGGCGCCGTCGATATCGACAACGAGCAGATCAATTTGGCCGCCACTGCAGTCTAGCTGCTTTTGGCCTTGTTGTAGGTCGGAAAGGGTGAGGATCTCGGCGTTGAGTGCTTCAGCAGCATGGGTTACGGCGATATTTGTTTCGGGGTCGTTGCTTATTAGCAATACACGCGCCCAGCGTAATGTCGGCTGCATTGTGACTTCGGTGCCACCGTTGTCGGTAAACTTGAGGGCGTTGGACAATAGGTTGGACAAAACCTGCCGCAGTTTGTCGGTATCGGCAATCACCAGACATTGTTCTATCGCTGCATTGATTTTGAGAGAGAGACCTTTGTTGGCGTAAGCCGGGCCAAAAAATTCTACGGCATCTTTTACCGTTTGGCACAGTTCAACTTGTTCGGTTTTCCAGCTCATTTTTCCGGACTGGATTTTTTGCAGATCCAGCAGGTCGCTAATGAGCCGACTCAGCCGGTCACTTTCGTTGTCAATGATGGTCAAAAAATGGTGGCGATCCTCGGCGCTGAGGCTGTCGTGATCATCACGAAGAATTTCGGCAAAAGATTTAATCGAGGTCAATGGCGTACGTAGTTCGTGAGAAACGATGGACACCAGGTCGAACATGGCTTGATTGGATCGTTCCAGTTTGGCATTGGCTTGTGCCAGGGTTTCGTTTTGTTGGGTTAGACATTTTTGTAAAATGCGGTTTTGCAAGAGGTGCCGAACACGGGTTAGCAATTCAGTGCGATCGATAGGTTTGTTGATGAAATCTTTTGCCCCAGCGGTTAGTACATTGCGGCGCACGGATTGGTTGTCGAGTGCAGTAATCACGATGATGTTCAGGTCTGTGTTGGTGTATGTTTCTTTCAGGGAGGCCATCACGTCAAAGCCGTCCATCACCGGCATGTTGAGGTCAAGCAAAAGAAGATCAGGGTTAATTTGTGAAAAGAGAGTGAGAGTTTGGGTTGAGTCGGTACAGGTTGTGACGTTGGTGTAACCTTCGCGATGCAGAATGCGCTTTAAGAGATCCACATTCTGGCGTTCATCATCGATGACGAGAATAGAACACTGAGAAAGTGAAGTGTCTTCCAGTGACGAGTCTGTTAGTTTCTGTTTGATAGCTTCCATAAGAAAATAAGGCGCGTTGTGTAGCGTTAGTAAAGAGACCGAGGTGGTAGGTTTAGGCGATTTTTTGCCAATTTGTTCACATTTCGGCGATGTTCCTCACACAGCCTTATCGGTAAACAGTTTATGGACTTTAGGTGTAAGCTTATTGTTTTTCAGAATAACCTATAGTTTCCTGATATTTTCTTGGGTTCTCTTGGGCATTTGGAAGATTTCTTGCCGTAGATGAGGGTGGTAGCATCGGTCTTGAGTCTAACGAAGCGAGTGTAGTCCTCGCCGGATTTTGAGTTTTAGAGATTGAGCGGGGTTATCTGGTTTTCTGGCGCTTTTTACGAGCATGACCTTTCAGCCTCTCGAAAAATGCCATTAGTGGCTTTAAATCACCCTGGTTGAAGGTGGCGTAGAATTATTCTAGTATCTAGGTATTGCCATTATTGACTATTAATGGATATGTTAATAACACTAGTAATGTATTAATTGAACACACAGGCTTTCGAGCTTGCTGCTGGTAGAGTCAGGCAAGCGTTTTTTCTGGATTGTATGGATGGAATCTGGAGGTGGGTGAGTGGTGGTGTCTGAGTGAACGAATATGGAAGTTGTTGTGCCAGTAAAGAGCTGACACAGGACGACACCTGTCTTGATGTGTCTATTTTTAGTCAGGGTCCCGCTGTGGTCTTTCGCTGGCGCAATGAAGAGCACTGGCCGGTGGAGTTCGTTAGTCCGAATGCTGTTCTGGTGTTCGGTTTTTCAGATGTAGAGTTTCTTGACGGTCGCGTTCAATACGACGCTCTTATCCATCCCGAGGATTTGGAGCGAGTGGCTACTGAGGTGGCTCGTTTTTCCGAGTCTGGTGCTGAACAGTTTCAGCATAAAGATTATCGCATTATTACCAAAGACGGGACGCTGCGCTGGGTCGAGGATCACACCCAGATTTTGCGTGATGAAAATGGCAACATAACGCATTATTTGGGTTATGTGTTAGATGTGTCAGCACGCAAGCAGGCCGAAGAGACTCTGCGTGACAGCGAGGCAAACGTCCGCGCTATGTTAAATGCAGTGCCGGATCTGATGTTTACGGTCAATCGCAAAGGAGTGTATCTTGATTACTCTGCGCGTAACCCGAGTGACTTAACTACCCCCCCCGAGGATTTTTTGGGTAAAGGTATGGGCGAAATTTTTCCCGCAGATATTGCCTCTGTCGGAATGGGGCACCTCCATCGTGCAATTGCAAGCGGAGAAGTATCTACTCACGAGTATGCGCTAAAAATGCCTGATGGCGCTGATCGTAGTTTTGAGGCTCGCTATTCAGCCAAGAGTGATAGTGAAGTTTTGGTTATGGTGCGTGACGTTACGTTACGTAAAGATGCGGAGGAGCAGCTTATACAGGCTAAGTTGACTGCTGAAACGGCCAGTCAGGCCAAGTCAGAATTTTTATCTCGTATGAGTCATGAGTTGCGCACCCCGATGACCGCTATTCTTGGTTACACCGAACTGGTTCTGGATGTGTATGATGATTCGTTGTCAGATGAACAGCGGGAGTCTCTCGGTGTTGTCTATAATGCAGGACGACATCTGCTTGATTTGATAAACGAAGCGCTGGATTTATCCAAGATTGAAGCAGGCAAGTTGAAATTATCTTGTGTAAACGTTGATTGGCGTGAAGTTGTAAAACAATGTGTAGAATTGACCGTGCCTTCTCTGGAAAAACAGAGTCTTACCCTGGTGTGCGAAATATCTGCTGACGAGCCGATGATGGTGAAGGCGGACAGGATGCGGCTGCGGCAAGTATTGTTGAATTTATTGTCGAACGCGGTGAAATTTAATCGACCTAACGGTAGCGTGATTTTGCGTTCGAAGCTTGGCAGCATGGGCCAGTTGTGCATCGAAGTGATAGACAGCGGCGAAGGCCTGAGCGAAGACCAGCTGGGCGAATTGTTTCAACCATTTCATCGATTGGTCAGGGATGCCGATGCAACAGAAGGCATGGGCATTGGCCTGGTGATTTCGAAGCGTTTGGTGGAACTGATGGGGGGAACCATCGGTGTAAAAAGTGTGCCGGGCAAAGGCTCTACATTTTGGGTGGAATTACCCGCCGCTTCTGATTGAACCTCTTTCGGGATTTCTGGGTCGAGTATATAGCAGCGGTACGCCGCAGTTTGTTATTATATTGGTCTTAATTGATGTGGCGCGCTTGACGATTGATGCGCCGAAGAGGATATCATGCCTGAATATCGTTCCCGAACTACCACTCACGGCCGCAATATGGCCGGTGCACGCGCGTTGTGGCGTGCCACCGGTATGAAAGATGGCGATTTCGACAAGCCCATCATTGCCATCGCCAATTCCTTTACCCAGTTTGTACCGGGCCATGTGCACCTGAAAGACATGGGGCAATTGGTGGCCCGTGAAGTCGAAAAAGCCGGCGGCGTCGCCAAGGAATTCAATACCATTGCGGTGGATGATGGTATTGCCATGGGCCACGGTGGCATGCTCTATTCCTTGCCTTCACGTGAAATCATCGCCGACTCGGTAGAATACATGGCCAATGCCCACTGTGCCGATGCGCTGGTGTGTATCTCCAATTGCGACAAGATCACACCGGGAATGTTGAACGCGGCGATGCGCCTGAATATTCCCGCGGTGTTCGTGTCCGGTGGGCCGATGGAGTCGGGCAAGTCGGTGATCAATGGACAGGAAGTGCATCTGGATTTGGTGGATGCCATGGTCACCGCAGTCGATCCCACTGCCGATGACGAGACCGTCTTGCAGATGGAGCGCTCCGCCTGTCCCACTTGTGGCTCCTGTTCCGGCATGTTCACCGCCAATTCTATGAACTGTCTGACCGAGGCATTGGGTTTGTCGTTGCCGGGTAATGGCTCGATGTTGGCCACCCATGCTGATCGTGAACAACTGTTTCTCGAAGCAGGACGTCTTATTGTCTCGATTTCCAAGGCCTGGTACGAACGTGATGACGCCTCAGTGTTGCCGCGCAGTGTGGCCAATTTTGGCGCGTTTGAGAATGCCATGTGCCTGGATATCGCCATGGGCGGCTCCACCAACACGATCTTACATTTGTTGGCGGCGGCCCATGAAGGCGGCATACCATTCACCATGGCCGATATTGACCGGCTCTCACGCAAGGTGCCACACCTGTGCAAGGTGGCGCCTTCCACACAGAAATATCATATGGAGGATGTGCATCGTGCCGGCGGCGTGATGGGCATCCTTGGTGAGCTGGATCGCGCGGGCCTGCTCAACCGTGACCTGCCGATGATTCATGCCGAGAGTCTGGCGAAAGCATTGGAACAGTGGGACGTGGTGCAGACCACGGATGAAAAGGTGAAGACTTTTTTCCGTGCCGGGCCTGGCAATGTGCCGACGCAGACGGCCTTCAGTCAGGACAAACGCTGGCCGGATCTGGATGTGGATCGCGAGAATGGCTGCATTCACAGCATTGAGCATGCCTTCAGCAAAGAGGGAGGCCTGGCGGTGTTGCACGGCAATATTGCCGTGGACGGCTGCGTGGTAAAAACGGCCGGTGTGGATGAATCCATCCTCAAATTTTCCGGCCCAGCGCGTATTTTTGAAAGTCAGGACACCGCAGTGGAAGGCATCCTTGGTGACAAGATCGTCGAAGGTGATGTGGTGATCATTCGTTACGAGGGTCCGAAAGGTGGGCCGGGTATGCAGGAAATGCTCTATCCCACCACTTACATCAAATCCAAAGGATTGGGTAAGGCTTGCGCCTTGTTGACGGACGGTCGTTTTTCCGGGGGGACGTCAGGGCTGTCTATTGGCCACGTTTCTCCGGAGGCCGCCGAAGGGGGTGCCATCGGTTTGATCGAAGAAGGCGATATGATTGAGATCGACATCCCCAATCGCAGTATCCGCGTGGTGCTTTCGGACCAGGAGCTGGCCGATCGTCGCACTGCGATGAATGCCAAGGGTGCAAAAGCCTGGAAGCCGGTTAATCGTGAACGCCAAGTATCACAGGCGCTGTGGGCCTACGCGGCGCTCACCACTTCGGCTTCAACGGGTGCGGTGCGTGATGTCAGTCAGTTAAATAAAGAGTAAAGATACAAGATGAAAGGGGTAGGTTTTCCTCTTTCATCTTTTCCCTTTCTTTCGCAGTCTAAAGTGATCCCCAGCTCGATTTTTTGCGCACTCGCAGGCGCGGAATGATGAGGCCGAGGATGATTCCGAAGATGATGACCCCGGCACCATTGAGAAACCATTCACGATCAGAACTGTCTCCTAGCATCTGGTTTTCCTGACGCAGTAAATCGTGCTGACTTTCCAGTGCCAGTAGTTCTTTTTTCAGGCGCTGGTTTTCATTTTCCAGCTTCAGGGGTTTGGCGGCTACGCGCCGCAAATGTTTGAGTTCATCCGCTTGTTTTTTGTTGTCACGTGACAATTGACGTTGCTGTTTGCTGAGTGCGCCTTCTTTGTTTTGCACGTCGGCCAACGTGGTTTTGAGTTCGGCGTGTTCACTTTTCAGTTTCGCCAGTTTTTGCTGGGCGACCGCCAGGCGCAGCTTGGCAGTGGGTTTGGCGGTGATGTATTGATTCAACACCCAGCCTTCGGTGCCATCGGGCCCTCGGGCTTTGCTGTAATTCTCGCCGATTTCAATAATTTCAAATTGGGTGCTGCTGGGCCAGGTACGCAACACTTGGTGTTGGGTGCTTTGTCCCGAACGCATGGTGATGATCAGGTTGTCGATAACATAGCGCACTTCCGCCGTGGCGACTTCTACTGCGCTAAGGGTGGTTACCGCGAACAGGCATAAACTCAGAAACAGGTGATGTTGTTTAATCATGATGGTCTGGCCGCGGCAAGATGCCGTTCCTTTTGTCAGGTTATTGGTTGTTTGATTGACGCTTCAGACCGTGGCTTGATGACGGTTATCCTGAACATCAGAATGTCACTTGAGTGCGCTTAATCCATGCGTAATTGTTATGAGATCAGTCACTTGTGAGCTGATCATACTCCATTGTGGCAAGAGCTCAAATGTCGGGGTCTGTTTCAGTGTGTGGTTGTTGGTATAAGGAGCTTTACACGTCAAAAATGCGGTTTGGGTTCCCATTTTCGAATAATTTATGATGGAATTGACGCGAGAGGTCGGATTGATATACTTGGGTGCCAAGCTTTAGGGAGGGGGTGGCGTCAAGATGGCTTTTCATTTTGTTGCGGGTACGGGAATCAGTACATTATCCGTTAATGATTGAGAGCTCTCCGTCACAGGTAGAGGGGGATCTAAGAGTTTATGTGAACTCTGGTTTGAACAGTAAAACGGAATAAAAAGGGAATTTGATCGATGATGAAAAGAATCGGTACGTGTGCAGCACTCATGATGATGGTGGCTGTGGGGGGGGTGAACGCGGAAACCACGATTGCGGGTGGTATGAACGCGGGTGATGGTGATGCGAAGGCCGGCAAAATAAAATCAGAGCTTTGCCAGGGCTGTCACGGGGTCAATGGAATCAGTATTGATCCGACGACATTCCCGAATCTCGCGGGTCAGTTTGCGGGTTATATTTTCAAGCAGGTTCAGGACTTCCAGTTAGGTAATCGCCACGATGACACTATGAGCGCTATGGCAGCAACCGTGACCAGTCGCCAGGATCTGAAAGATATCGCGACTTATTTTGCCAGCCAGAAACAGATGAAGGGTAAGCCTTCCGGTAACAAGATTGCCAAGGCTGGTGCCAAGTTGTTTGAAAACGGCAACAAAAAGTTGGGAAGTTATGGCGCCTGCGTTCGCTGTCACGGCAAGAAGGGCAAGGGCAAAGGTAAAGCTAATGCCTTGTTTCCGGTTATTGGTGGCCAGCAGAAAGCTTACGTTATCAAACAGCTGAAAGACTTCAAGACAGGTAAACGTGCTAATGATCCTGCCGGCATGATGGCGATGGTGGCCAAGGGTTTGAGCGATAAAGAAATTGAAGCGGTTGCGGATTACGTCTCTGGTTTATAAGTTCTGGTTTATAAGTTCTGGTTTATAAGTTCTGGTTTATAAGTTCTGGTTTATAAGTTCTGGTTTATAAAACCTATGGTTATAAAATAAAAATGCGCTCCGGGTTATCGAAGCGCGTTTTTTTGTGGTTCTCAGTTTTTGAGAAAGGCCACCACGTGCTGCATGTCTGAGCGGATGCCGACCCGCGTACCAATGCTGTAGTCGTGATGACTGGGGAACAGCGACAGTACTTGATTGCCTGAGGGCAATTCCAGGGTGTACATAACCTCGGCACCTTTAAAAGCCTTTTGAGTGATGAGTCCGGTGAGGGTGCTGTGTGCATCAGGGACAATATCATCCGGTCGAATCAGCACCTCCACTTCGGTGTTCTTGGGCCAGTTATAAGCGCGATCACCCTGCAAACGTCCGAGCTCAGTTTTGACGGTGTCGGTGGCGACCATGGTGCCTTGCAAAAAAGTACCCTGGCCGATGAAGTTAGCGACGAAGCGGTCATGGGGTTCGTGATAGAGATTGAATGGCGTGTCCCACTGGCGAATACGGCCTTGATCCATGACCCCGACCTGGTCACCCAGGGCGAAGGCCTCGTCTTGGTGATGGGTGACGAGGATGCCGGTGATGCCTTCATTTTTGAGGATATCGCGCACTTCCAAACTGAGACGTTCGCGGGTATCGACGTCGAGATTGGAAAAAGGCTCGTCGAGCAGGATGGCTTCGGGCTGCGCAGTTAGCGCCCGCGCCAGTGCCACCCGTTGTTGTTGTCCGCCGGACAGCTCGTGCGGGTAGCGAGCGCCGAAGGTCTCCAGCCCCACCACTTCGAGCATGCGGTTGACGGCCATGCGGCGTTCGGCGGCAGAGGCCTTGCGCAAGGCAAAGCCGACGTTGTCAGTGACGTTCATGTGAGGGAACAGGGCGTAATCCTGAAACACCATACCCAGTCGGCGTTTTTCCGGGGCCAGGGCGTAACCGGGGCGCGACAGGGTAGTGCCGTCCATGCGGATTTCACCCTTGAAGATAGGTTCAAAACCGGCAATGGCGCGCAATGCGGTGGTTTTGCCGCAGCCACTGGGTCCTAACAGGCAGACCAGGCTACCGCGATTGACGTGCATCGACAGACCGTTAACCACGGTCTGACCCTGGTAACGGCATTCGATATCACGAATATCCAGCAATGGGTTCATGCAGGATTAGGGATGAGAGTGACGTGTTGAGTGAGAAGCATTCCGGATATGATACCAGATTGGCTGCAATGACGCGGAGGCGTATTTGTCGGCATGAATATAGCGAGTGGCAGGGCGTTTGGTAACGGTCCGGATTATCAGATCAAAAAAGGTTTTTTTACAAGCTGCCGGTTCAAGTACGACAACATTTGTGGTGACAAGGGAAGGCCATGAATTGCCGGAGGATATTTGTTCTATTATCCAGCTTCAAAACCCAGCTTTAAAATAGACATCCTGATTCATTTTGAGTAGCCCGCAAAACACCGGTGTAAATATGCGAACTTGCTTGGCTATCGCCAACGGCACTGCATTCCTGTCGCGCTACTCTTGAACCAGCCTATATAGTTGAGGTTAGATCGCCCCCGGCAATTTTTTTACATATTTCCATCAAATTATTGAGTGGGCCCACAATGCCATTAGTAATGAAATGAGACGCGATGATCGTAAACGCAAGACTGATTATGACGACCAGAACAAGTGCCGTGGTGACGGCAGATTGAATTTCAGTAATATTTTCACTTTCCCCTTCGACCTTACTGTCAGCAACTTTTTCGATTTCCTCGAGTACGTGCAACAAATTTTCGGCAGCCGAATGGTAAGTTTGTTGAGACGCATGGAAACGAATAAAGCTTGCAATCACCGTACTAAATTGTACTTTGTGCTGGCTGACTAATTGCTTGATAGTTTCTGAGTAACGTTCCCCGGCGAATTTTCCCTCTGCAACGCGGGTTTTTAGATATGCCGGGTGGGCAATGAGTTGACTCGTGGTTCGTTCCAGGCCCGCCAGCGCCTCTTACAGTAGTCTCGTCATGTCTTTCTCATCTTCTGCAGAAATTAAACGGCGGTAAAAATAGATGCGTTCCAGCATAAAAATAGTGGCTTCCATGGCACCGTCAGCTGCCGACCACAGCTCACCAAGCCCTGAATTCCATGAAATCATCTGATTCGGTGTGCCCTCAAGCGCCTCAACGGCGGAGTCGCCAAACTCCTCGGCCTGAACCATACAGACTTGAAAATCGACAAAGCCTTTTGATAAGGTGCTATCCGCTTTGGCAAAGGCTCCATAGTCGATGAGAATCTGATTTCGTGCAGCGACAAACTTTGGCTTGGACTGGTGTAATAGCTCAATACTCTCAAGCGATATCAGCTGCGCATCTTCCATGCGCTGTAGGGCTTCATCTGCCATGGCGATGCCCGTTTTCAAACGCGTGTTGGCTTCGGGCCTTCCAGCCACAACCTTGTTCACAGCAATCATTTGCGCTTCGATGCCAATAGCACCTTCCATAGCACCGTCTGCCGTGTCCCAGGCAGGCCCGGTAATATAATTCAGTGACTCAATGAGCTTGTTTGCACCGTAATACCCGGTACCACCACAAATGATAATTAAACCCATTAGAAATAGTAGCCACCGCTAATCTTGGTCTTGAGATTGATGTTAAAAATGGTTGACGTTTTCATTGACTTGCCCTCAAAACAGTTGGATGTGGGTACGAATACCGAATATTTGCGCATCGTCTAGGCTCGGGTTTGTGCCGGGGTTGGCGATATACTGATAATCAGCCTGGGAGGACAGCCACGAGTAGATTTCTACAAGATAGGTGATTTCATAAACGGTTTCGGCGTTTAGAATGCCGGGGTTGGCGGCAATGAATGCCTGACTATTGCGTGCATGGACTATCCCAAAACTCAATACATCCGTGTCACGGGGGTCAAACAATCCCTGATAGCTAAGCTAAGACCTGCCCCATAATATCGAGCGATCACATTGCGGTCGTCATGGGTGCTGCCCACCTGGAGAAATACACCAAGCCCTTGGCTGGAATCCTGGCTTTCTTGGTACAAGGAACGTTCCGCAAAAAGTTGTATACCGTTATTCTCATTGCGGGGAACGCCAAGAAAGTCGATATAATTAGCCGTATGTTGCCATAGACCAATTCCCAGTTTGTACGAGAATGCGTTTTCGTCGGATTTAATTAACCCCGCTTCTACAGCGATGAAAGTCCCATCGCCCTTATCGAAGCGACTGTGGGTTCCTCTCTCATTGTTGGGGTTACCGGGCACGCCGTCATATACCGCTGCTTGTAGGTAACTATTGGAGGTGGGTAAATACTTTAGTCTTACAGTCAGCGCCGTGGTCGGAAATATTGAGGGTCCCACTTGGGATGTATCTGGCCCGATACCAAAGGAACTGTTGATTAAGGTTCCGGTAGTATCCAGGGTATAGAACTCGGAATTGTAATCGTGCAAGTCGGTCAATATCGACAGGCGTCCATCCAAAAATGTGTGTTCGTACCAAGTTTCATAAAGCTTGAGTGTATTAAATGCGTCAATATTTGAAAGGCCCTGAGTATCGCCAACTTTTTCAGAGGTGGCCTTGCCGGTATTCCCTAAGACATAAAAAAATCAGGTGCCGCCGGACCACCATTGCGCGTGCTCAGTGTCAATCGCGAGAGTGAAGCCGATATTGCCCGAGGTTCCCGTGCCGCGAGTGGCAGCGCCTGTCGAATTGTGTAAAAACTCTTGGGTTAGAGCGAGATCAAGGTCGAACCCTTGTTCGGCCCAAGCAGCTTGCTGGTTATTCCATTCCCCTAAGACGCCAGGGTATTCCTCAGAATTGGCCTGAGGAAAAGCAAATAAATAACATAGAAAAATAATATACCAGGGCTTTGTTTCCATACGGTGACTCCAGCTTTAATGTTAAATATTTTATTGGATAATTATTTTCGGCATTCGCATAAATGGTGCGGAAGTTTATCCTTAGATATACTAACAAGTCACTAATAATGAATACTACTCATGTTACTTAAATCCACCGTCATGCCGGCGAATGCCGGTATCCAGGAGCTGGATATAAACATATCAAAGCCCGTTACCCTGTCAACATTAACCTAAAATACAGCCTTGCATGTATTGCCACCCTCCCTGGATGCCGGCATTCGCCGGCATGACGACCGGGATTTTAAAAAGAAGCAGTATCCTTTTCAGGCGACTGGATAGTATGTCCTGTGTATTAGTGGATAGGTTAAGATTTTAATTGGCAGCAGTTGGGTAACTGCATATAGCGGAAATCTTGTTGGGATACTTTAGGCAGATGCAAAAAAAAGGTCTTAGAGGGCAAGCCCAGGTAGGCAGGATGGGTGAAAAATCAGAGGTCTATAGGAGTAGAGGCAATTGATATCATGATTGACATTATGTGAGGGGCTGGATGTCTGTAAAAGTTATCACTGCTAATGGTATGGACCCACCTCACTTATTAATCGGCATCTAAAGTGCC
>CAYNYJ010000050.1:0-26287 GCA_964401355.1 uncultured Ectothiorhodospiraceae bacterium
CACAAAACAACTCATTACAGCATGACAAGTATTTGTTAACGGGACAGCAGTGATCACTCTTACATCTTTCATTGCTCCATCATTACTGAACAATCAAAGACTCATCATCCCCACCACTCACTTCCAGTATTTCCACTTCAAATAAAATTTCATGGCCGGCCAGGGGATGATTAAAATCCACTGTGACTTGCTCACTGCCCACTTCTTTAATCATGCCCGGATATTCTTCTTCATCCGGCATTGCAAAATTGATGATCATCCCTGTCTCCGGAAGGATATCATCAGGAAAATCACTCAGCTCCATGGGATGAATATTTTCGGGATCGGGATAACCATAGGCCATTTCTGGACCGATTTTCAGGCTTTGTTTGTCACCCGCCTTCAATCCATACAACGCCAATTCCAAACCTTCCACCATAGTTTCATCTCCTATCACGAAATACAGAGGATCACCTTGCTCGGTGGTCTCGGCCACCGTACCGTCTTCAAGAATAATCGAAAAATACATCACCACGGAACTGCCGGGACTAATAACAGTTGTTTTTTCTATCACGTCAAACCTCGTTTATTCGTGTTATCACCATCTTCATCGGAAGAGTTGCGCTCACCACGAAAACTATCAATCACCAACAGCACGGCACCCATGCAAATCGCGGAGTCTGCAATATTAAACGCGGGCCAATGCTTTTGTTGGTAATACACATCGATGAAATCAACCACATAACCCAGAGTGACGCGATCCCACAAATTACCGACAGCCCCACCCAATACCAGGGCCAGGGCAACTGCCAGCAAAGTCTGAGTCGGAACCAAACGCTTGATCCAGAGGGTAATACCGATACTGACGACCAAAGCGATCACACTGAAAAACCAGCGCTGCCAACCCGATTCATTGGCGAGAAAACTGAATGCTGCACCAGAATTATGCGCCAGGGTCCAGTTAAAACCGGGGAACACCGGCAGCGGCTGATATAACAATAAATAGTGAGTCGCTACGGCCTTGCTGGCCAAGTCAAGGACCACAATCAGCGCCGACAACCACAACCACTTCAACATGCTGTTTGTAGCCAACATCACCACCGCTCATTTACTGAAAGTTGAGACAGAAGCGTAAACAACACACCTCCGTCATTCCGGCGCATACCCTCTGGGGCATAAAGGCCGAAATCTAGTGGTCTCAACGACCTACTGGATTCCGGCCTACGCCGGAATGACGATGTAACATGCATGAAACAGTGGCAATCCAACATATTCAATACCTACGCAAACTGGCGCGATTCGCCAGCGCCATCCACGTTATCAATACAGCGACCACACAGTTCAGGATGTTTATCGTGCGAACCCACGTCCTCACGATGATGCCAGCAGCGCACGCATTTACCGTGTGCCGAAGGAATAACCGCCACCCAAAGTTCATCGCCATTGGCGAGCATGACCAACACCGCATCATCGGTTTTCTCACTTGCCGATTGCACCCGCGCGTAAGAGGCAATCAACACAAATCGTAATTCATCTTCGAGACTCGTCAGACGCGTATACATTTCACCGTCACAATACAGGTTCACTTCCGCGGCCAACGACGAACCAATGCCACCCGCAACCCGCAGATTTTCCAATTCTTTGCCCACCGCCTCGCGCACCTCCAACACCTGTTGCCAGAAATCCAGGCCCATGCTGTCATCAGCAATGTCAGGGAATTCATACCACTGCGCCAAGAAAACCGATTCGCTACGCTCACCCGGAATGTGTGACCACAGCTCTTCTGCGGTAAAACTCAAAATTGGCGCGAACCAGCGTGTCATCGCCTCGATGATGTGGTACATCGCGGTCTGACAAGAACGCCGCGCCAGGCTGTCGGCCTGGGTGGTGTACTGGCGATCCTTAATCACGTCCAGGTAAAAACTGCCCAGGTCGCCATTACAGAAATGATGCATCTTTTGATAGATGTGATGAAAATCGTAACTGTCGTAAGCCTTACGAATCTCTATTTGCAGTTTGGCAGTATGGACCACGGCCCAGCGATCTAATGCCAACATTTCGTTTGGAGCCACAGCGTGCTTGATTGGATCGAAACCCTCCAGATTCGCCAACAAAAAACGGGCGGTGTTACGCAAGCGTCGATAGGCATCCGCCGAACGTTTGAGAATCTCGTCGGACACGGTCATTTCGCTACTGTAATCCGTCGAGGTGATCCACAAGCGCAGAATATCCGCACCCAGATTATTCACGACTTTTTGCGGCGCCATGACATTGCCCCTGGACTTGGACATTTTCTGGCCCTGGGCATCCACCACAAAACCGTGCGTCAGCACCGCTTTATACGGCGCTTTGCCATTGACCGCCACCGAAGTCAGCAACGAGGACTGGAACCAGCCGCGATGCTGATCAGATCCTTCCAGATACAAATCTGCTGGCCGTGCCAAATCATCGCGTCGATCCAGTACACAGGCATGTGTCACACCGGAATCAAACCACACGTCCAAAGTATCTGTCGCTTTAACGTATTCGCTGGCTGCATCGCCCAACAATTCTTTAGCATCTAACTGGAACCAGGCATCAATGCCTTTTTCTTCCACGAGAAGTGCGACTTTCTCGATTAGCGCCGCAGTATCCGGGTGTAACTTCCCCGTCTGCTGATGCACGAACAACGGAATCGGCACCCCCCAGGTACGCTGGCGTGAAATACACCAGTCCGGACGGTTAGTGACCATGTCTTCAATCCGTGCCTTGCCCCAATCCGGCATCCACTGGGTCTGTTCAATCTCTTTCATCGCTGCATCGCGCAGGCCATTTTGGGTCATGCTGATAAACCATTGCGGCGTGGCGCGAAAAATGATCGGCGTTTTGTGGCGCCAGCAATGTGGGTAACTGTGGCGCAGGGCTTCTTCGTGCACCAAGGTGCCTTTGGTCTTCAACACCTCGACCACTTGCGGGTTGGCCTTCATGACGTGCTGGCCCGCAAACAATTCGGTATCGGGTAAAAACACGCCATTCCCACCCACCGGATTTTCCACCGGCAGTTGATATTTCATACCCACCACAAAATCTTCCTGACCGTGGCCGGGCGCAGTATGGACACAACCGGTACCAGACTCGGTGGTGACGTGATCGCCGAGGATCATCGGCACTTCACGGGCATAAAACGGATGCGCCAGTTTCAGGCCTTCAAGTTCCGCGCCGCGACAATAGGCAATGACTCTGTAATCAGAACGCTCCCAGCGTCCCATGGTTTCTTTCAACAGCGCCTCGGCCAGCAACAAACGCTCCGGGCCATGTTCGCCCTCGGTTTGCACCACCACATAATCCAATTCCGGGTGAATGGCCACCGCCTGGTTGGCGGGCAACGTCCATGGCGTAGTGGTCCAAATAACTACGGAAATGGGACCTTCACCGGTATGTTTTCTACCATCGAGTTCTTCAACGTGATGCGCCCGCGCAAACAAAGCCAGCTCGTCCAGCACCGCAAAACGCACATCGATGGCCAGCGAGGTTTTATCCTCGTATTCCACCTCGGCCTCGGCCAGCGCCGAGCCACAATCAGTACACCAGTGCACCGGTTTGGAACCCTTGTGCAAATGTCCAGCATCAATGATCTTGCCGAGGCTACGAATGATGTCCGCCTCAAACTGATAATCCATGGTCAAATAGGAATTGTCCCAATCGCCAAACACACCCAGACGTTTGAAATCTTCGCGCTGGCCATCAACCTGTTTCTGCGCATACTTGCGGCAGGCTTCACGAAAGGTCGAAGCATCCACTTTCACACCGGCCTTGCCGATCTTCTTTTCAACATTCAGCTCAATGGGCAGACCGTGGCAATCCCAGCCCGGGACATAAGGCGCATCAAAACCACTGAGGGTTTTGGATTTAATAATGATGTCCTTGAGCACCTTGTTCACCGCGTGGCCGATATGGATATCCCCATTGGCGTAGGGTGGGCCATCGTGCAGAATAAATTTTTCCCGGCCCGCACCCACCTCGCGCAACTTTTGATACAAACCGTTTTCTTGCCACCGTTTCAACATATCCGGCTCGCGTTTGGCTAGGTTACCGCGCATGGGAAAATCAGTTTTGGGTAAATTCAGGGTAGACTTGTAGTCGTTCGACTCACTCACGTTAAGGCATCTCTCAATCAAATATCAGTAAAGTATGTGTGGTCAGCAGCCCCACACAGGAGCCGCCAAAGCGGGCCATTTTACCTGTTTGCAGGGGCTAGCGGCTAGCAAAAACCGTGAATGCCGGACGGAAAAGCCTAACGGTCGAAGAAAAAACTGCGCGCCTGCTCGGCATCGAGCAGAATCTGCGCCTTCAGCGCATCAAAGGACTCAAAACGCTGTTCATCACGCAGCTTCCACAAAAAATCCACATGTACGTGACGGCCGTAGATATCACCGTCGAAATCAAACAGATGCACCTCCAGCAAGGTTTTCATTCCCCCCATCGTCGGCCGGGTGCCGAGATTCGCAACGCCGGGCAAGGGCTCGCCCGCTATACCAAACAACTCCACCGCAAACACCCCGCGCAACGGCGCGGTGATGCGATGCAAATGAATATTGGCGGTGGGAAACCCGATCGTGCGACCCTTTTTATCGCCGTGTGCCACCCGACCGCTCATGCGATAAATACGACCCAACAGCTTTTCCGCCGCATTCAGATCCCCCGCACCCAGCGCTTCTCGCACCCGGGTACTGCTGACACGCTGCTCATCCAAAGCAAAAGTGTGCATGTTCACCACCTCAAAATCGTGCTTCGCACCCGCGGCTTGCAGCATCGCAAAATCACCGGCGCGATCTTTGCCGAAACGAAAGTCATCGCCAATCACCAAGTATTTCACACCCAGCCCGTTCACCAATAGATTTTGAATGAACGCATCGGGTAACTGCTGGGAAAAAGCTTTATTGAATTTCAACACCAGCACCCGATCCACCGCGTAACGCCGCAAGACTTGCACCTTTTCGCGGAAACGGGTGAGGCGAGGCGGTGCTTGCTCGGGACAGAAATACTCTTGGGGCTGGGGTTCGAAAGTCACCACGGTGAGCGGCAAATTGAGCGCGTCGGCCTTTTCCGCCAATTGACCCAGCACCGCCTGATGACCGAGGTGCACACCATCAAAATTGCCGATGGTGGCGACACAGCCGTGGTGGTGGGGTTTCAGGTTTTGGAGATTGCGAATAATTTGCATGGGCGGGTAGTTTGGCAAAGGTTTGAGCAAGTGTCACTTATCATTAGACGGAAAAAAGCACATGCACTCAGCAACACCTGCAAGCCACAGCCAGCCGTATTACGCCCGGTAGCTCGGGTAAGGGGTGAGAAACGAAACCCAACAATATCTCTGCGGAAGTTCCGCAACTACTAATTGTTCAGTTGTTTTACTTTATTCATAACGGAGGCTGCGTGTGTCCTTTCTTTGAATGGCCCAAGAAAAGTGACTCGCAGCCATCCAAAGGAAACAAATCAACCTTCTGCACCATCAAGGCTGAGCAACTGCGCCAGATTACACGTTAAAATCCGCTATCAATAATCCAATTACGAAGCGTCCATGGTCGGCGCAGGCTTACCCAGAAAAAATCCTTGCGAGTAATCCACCCCGATCTCAGTGACTTTATCCAACACCTCTTGCGAATCGACAAACTCGGCGATAGTTTCCATGCCCAGGCGCTGGGCAAAATCCACCAGAGTGCGGGTAATCAATTCGGCGTTTTGGTCGTCGTTGATATTTTTTATAATAGAGCCATCTATTTTCAGATAATCCACATTAAGGTGGATGAGGTGATTGAAATTTGAATAACCGGTACCAAAGTCATCAATGGAGATGCGGCAACCAAAAGTTTTTATGTCGTTGATAAATTCGGAGACTTCACTGTAATTTTCGATACCTTCACTTTCCGTGAGTTCGATCACCACCCGCCCCGCAACATCCAGCGCCTGTATTTGTTGTTTGAAAAATTCCACCGTGCTGTGGTTACGGATATCTTCCACGGTGAAGTTCAGGGAAACAATATGATCATTGCCGATCATCGCCTGTAAACTATGCTCGATAATCGCACGGGTCAACATGGCGTATTGTCGGGTTTGTTTTGCGGCGTCCAGAAAAAAATACGGGGCGATAATCTGGCCATCTTCATTAATGATTCGCGCCAGTGCCTCGTACTTGATAATTTCACCGGTACGATTATTGAAAATCGGTTGAAAGAAGGGCTTTAAACGATCCTCCTTCAAAGCAACGCTGAGTTTGTGCGCCCAGAGAATATTCTGCTGTTGACGTTCGGTGTCTCGCTCCACGCTTTCATCAACCACCCACTCTTCGTTAGTTCGCTTGGCTTGTTTCAAAGCATGTTCTGCGCCAGCAATTAACGAATTATGTTGGGCGCTGCTGATACCGGCAGTGGCGGTGAGGTGTAGTTCCGGAGTGTCGTCGGAAAACTGCGCATGTTTGATGTGCCCAATGATTTTCACCACCAGTTTTTTGAGTGGTTCCAGCCCCAACTGCCGCGTTGCCAGCAGGGCAAATTGATCACCGCTGATACGATATGCCGTGGCGTTGCTATCCAGCTTTTCGCAGATGCGCTGACTGGTCGCCAGCAACACGGCGTCGCCTGTTTCCATGCCGTAAACGTTATTGATGGTCTTGAAATTGTTGATATCGATAATCGCCAACCGGGGGCTACGCAACAATTTTATATCCTGCAACAGTTTGGTGCGATTGGGCAGCCCGGTGAGGTCGTCCGTGGTCTGTTCCTTGATAAGGCGGTCTTTTCGACGTGAACTTTGTAAAAAACTGACGATGATAGTCAAGGCGATCAGCGAAAAGGCCACCAGTGTCCAACGAATGGTGGTGGCATATTTCTCGACAAACGGCATCGGTTTATTGATGAGTGTGGCCTTCGCCAACAATGCCGGTTCGGGCTGGATTTTGTATTGTCGCAACGAGGCCCAATCCAATACAAATTCATTGGGGCTTTCGGTATGTGGAGCCAATTGACTGACCTTGGCACCGAGCAGGATTTGCTGAACCAATTCCGCAGCCGCTTCACCCTGACGTTTGCCACTGGTGACATGCCCCCCGACAACCCCCGATTGCAGATAGGCATCTTCCATAACAAACACCGTGCGCCCGGAATCGATAATTTGCTGGATGCTGTCGTCAAGACTGAGCACATGACCATCCTCATTTCGCAGCCCACCGACGGTGGTCAGCACCACGATACCGGATTCAGCAATATTCAATTTCCCCAGCAGTTTGCTGATTGATTGATCACCAAAATGATGGATGCTCAGGTCAGGGTAGCGCTGTGCAACCTGCTCGATGCGCGTGGCGATGGCTTGATCGGTGGCACCCCCGTCACCCACAAAGAAGATGTGTTGTTCACCCGGTTTGAAATCGCGAATCAGTTGAATACTGGAAACGATGCCCTTGCGCTCGAAAACCCCGGCCACACGTTGCGGGTCGAGCGCATCCAACAGCGTAAAATTGTTGACCCCGGAAAACACGATGGGCATCTGCCAGGGTAAAGCATCTCCCGCCATGAGCAGAAAGTTCAGCGCGTTGTCATCCGTGGTGTAAATAATATCCGGTTCCTGTCCATCATGTTTGGTGCGCAGGTATTGCAGGAAACTTTGCCGATAAGCATCACTGGGCGATACCCGCTTGGTATCCAGGTATTCAACGGCAAAAGAGAATGTATGATCCGGCAAATTACGTCGCAGCGCCTGGGTAAAGGCTTGGTGCTGGGAGAGCGTCCAGGGATAATCCTGGTGATAGGAGTGAATCACCGCAATTTCGATATGCGGTCGGGTTTGCGCCGATAACGGAGTAGACACAACAGCCAAGCTTACAAATACCCCGATGACGCAGCCCATCAGGCACAGCAGTGCAGACTTGGCCTGCCGCATTGAATTGGCTTGCCCGCTACGAATCACGTTGGCTGGCGTTGTATCTTTGAGTATCGTCAAAAAATTTCTGCTACTTCAAGTAAGTTAAAGGTATCGGTCAGTAAATCTTAAAATGAAGGTTTATACTCGCTGCTGTGACATGTTATCTGCGACCTCGCTTCTGTGACATATTTTGGCGACGTTTAGCCCCCGGATTATCTGGCCCGCCCCACCAATTCCCGCACTCTCATCCCCAACAGTACCAACACCCCAAAATAGACGGCCTTCCCCAACACCACCCACATTAACAAATAACCCACCCGTTCCCACAAGCCCCACTGCAACCAGACCGACAAATCCCCGGCTCCCCACACCAGCACACCCGCCATGGCCGCACTCGCTAACAATACACGTAAAACCAACAAGCCCCAGCCCGGCAACAACTGCAACACGCCCTCACGTCGTAAACCCCGAAACAACAATCCGGCATTGATAAACGCCGAGCAGGCAGTTGCCAGAGCCAAGCCACTGTGCGGCCCTTCAATGCCAAGCATCACCATCGGCACCACGAAAACAACGTTCAAGCCCATGTTGATGACCATGGCAATAATGCCGATTTTCACCGGGGTCTTGATGTCCTGTCGCGCATAATAACCGGGGGCCAGCACTTTCACGCCGATGAATCCCAACAGCCCCAACGAATAGGCCATGAGACTAAGTCGCGCCATGTCCACATCCTGAATGTCGAACGCGCCGTAGTGGAACAAGGTGGTGAGTATCGGCCCGGACAACACAAACAGGCCCACCGTCGCCGGTGCGCCGATCACCAGCACCCAACGCAATGCCCAATCGAGGGTGCGGGAAAAGGCCTGCGGATCGGAGCTCGCGTGCTTTTGCGACAGGCTGGGCAGGATAACCGTGGCCAACGCAATGCCGAACACCCCCAGCGGAAATTCCACCAACCGGTCTGAGTAATACAGCCATGAGACACTGCCTGCCACCAGAAAGGAAGCAATAATGGTGTCGAACAGCAAGTTGATCTGCGCCACGGAGGAGCCAAAAATCGCCGGCAACATGAGTTTGCCGATGCGCCGTACACCCTCGTCTTTCACGCCCCACTTGGGCCACACCAGCAGGCCGAGACGCTTCAGAAAAGGCAGCTGAAATAACAACTGCACAATACCGGCAATGAACACCCCCCAGGCCAGCGCTACCACGGGCTGCTCAAAATAGGGCGCGCCCCAAATGGCGATGGCAATCAACACCACATTAAGAAACACCGGGGTGAACGCCGCCACCGCAAATTTACCAAAGCTATTGAGAATGCTGCCAGACAAGGCCACCAAGGAAATAAAGAACAGGTACGGGAAGGTGATGCGCAACATCTCGGCGGTGAGATCGAAGCGTTCCGGCTCGTCGATAAAGCCGGGAGCGAACAGCATCACCAGCACCGGAGAGGCAACTGCCGCCAATATCGTCAGCACGAATAAAATGCCGCCCAATGTGCCGGCGGTGTTTTGCACCAGGGTGCGCACCTCGGCCTCGCTGCGATGGGTTTTATATTCGGTGAGCACCGGCACGAAGGCCTGCGCGAAGGCCCCCTCGGCAAACAGGCGGCGCAGGAAATTGGGGATTTTGAAGGCGACAAAAAAGGCATCCGTCTGACCACCGGCCCCCAGCAGATTGGCAAACACCACGTCGCGCACCAGACCCATCACCCGCGACAGGGTGGTCATGGCACTGACAATGCCGGTGGATTTCAGCAGGCGGCGGCTCATTGGGCGTCTCGTTGCGGGATGGTCATCAAAGGCTTTGTTCTTGTTGGTTTTTTGCGGTTGCAAGAGGTGCCATCTTACCTGCCTTGGCCATCAGTCCAAAATCTACTCTTTTTGCTCAATTCAATGCCTGCAAAGAGTTGACAAACGGGACATAAAACAGCATATTATGCGCCCTCCTCGGTATCGGGTTCATACCCTGTTCCGACGATCTGCAAGACAGTGAACAAACACTATTTAACGTATAGATTAGATGGAGTAAGACTTTGGCCAATTCAGCACAAGCCAGAAAACGCGCCCGCCAGGCAGAAAAGAGCCGTCAGCTTAATGTTGGCCAACGCGCCGCCTTCCGCACCGCCATGAAAAAGGTGGTTTACGCCATCGATGCCGGCGACAAGCCCAAGGCCGAAGAAATGTACAAGGCAGCGATACCGGTCATCGACCGCGTTTCCGGCAAGGGCCTGATCAGCGCCAACAAAGGTGCTCGTCATAAAAGCCGCTTGAATACTCGCATCCGCGCGATGTAAGACCGTTCACACGAACAATAAAAAAGCCGGTCAAACGACCGGCTTTTTTATGCCTGAAACAAAGTCCGTAGGGTGGACACGTTATCTGTGCCCACCCTACGACTCACTCCTAATGACTGACAAGCACCAGATTATCGCGATGAATCAGCTCCGGCTCATCCACGTAACCCAGCGCCGTCTCTATTTCGCCCGATGTTAAACCCTTGATTTTTTGTGCTTCGGCCGCGCTATAATTCACCAGTCCGCGCGCAATTTCGTTACTGTCCTGATCGACGCAGGCGACCACTTCACCCCGCGCAAAATTACCGCTCACGGCAGTCACGCCCACCGACAACAAACTACACCCCGATTTCTTCAGGGCTTGAACCGCTCCATCGTCCAGCATCAGTTGACCGCGCAGTTGCAAATGCCCGGCCAACCATTGCTTGCGGGCAGCCAGTGATTCCTGCTCGGCCGACAACAGTGTGCCAACCGTATTGCCTGCCAGCACAGATGTCAGCACATCGATTTCATGCCCATGAGCAATCACCGTCGCCGCACCGGAACGCGCGGCCAATCGCGCCGCGTGTAATTTGGTGAGCATGCCGCCCCGGCCCAGCGTGCCAGCTTCACCCACCAACGACTCCAGCGAACGGTCATTGGCATCGGCGCTATCAATGAGCTTGGCGTCATCGTGGCTACGCGGGTCTTTATCGAACAGACCGGCCTGATCCGTGAGAATAATCAGACAATCCGCTTCCAGCAGATTGACGACCAGCGCGGCCAGGGTGTCGTTGTCGCCGAAACGAATCTCGTCGGTCACCACGGTGTCATTTTCGTTGACCACCGGCACCACGCCGAGCTCGAGCAGGGTTCGCAGCGTACTGCGGGCATTGAGATAACGCTGGCGATTGGAGAGGTCTTCGTGGGTGAGCAGCACCTGCGCAGTGTGAATATAGTGCTGTTGAAAACAGGACTCATAGGCCTGCACCAGCCCCATTTGCCCCACCGCGGCCGCAGCTTGTTGCTCAAACAGGGCACGGGGGCGTTGCTTCCAGCCCAGACGCATCATGCCTTCGGCGACAGCGCCACTGGAGACCAGCACCACTTCGATACCTTGCGCACGTAGCTCGGCCATTTGCGCCACCCAAGCGGCGATGGCATCACGATCCAGCCCCTGACCATTGGCCGTCAGCAAGGCGCTACCGATCTTAACCACGCAGCGGCGGGTATTTTTAAGTTCTGAGCGTTGCATTTATTCTACTCACATCGATACAAAGGCATGCTTTCGTTGACACTCGAAACCGTTCCTTTTCCCCTCAGGGAAGAAGGAGTTAACAACAGACACGATCAATCCTTACCCGCCTCGGCCGCCAACTGTGCCTGTTCGTCCAGATAATTCAGAATGTCGTACATCAGTGCCTCGGTGCCTTCACGGTTCACCGCGGAGATGCGATACACCCGTTTCACCGCTTCACCCTGCTCATTCAATGCTGCTTCGATGGCCTCGCAACGAGCATCACGCTCGTCTGTCGGCAACAAGTCCAGTTTATTCAATACCAACCAACGCTCACGCGAGGCCAATTCATTGCCCTCGCGCGCTTCGCTAAATTTGCCCAACTCGCTGACAATGGTGAGCACATCATGCGCCGGATCGTGACCGTCCAGCGGCGCCATATCCACCAGGTGCAACAACAAGCGAGTGCGTGACAGATGTTTGAGGAACTGAATGCCCAGCCCCACGCCTTCGGCCGCACCTTCGATCACTCCCGGAATATCAGCGATTACAAAACTCTGATGCGGCGCAGGACTCACCACGCCGAGATTGGGATGCAGGGTGGTAAACGGATAGTCCGCCACTTTCGGCCGTGCATTGGAAACCACGGTAATGAGCGTCGACTTGCCCGCATTGGGCAGACCCAGCAAGCCCACGTCGGCCAGCACATTCAGCTCCAGATCCAGGTCACGTACTTCACCCGGTGTGCCCGGCTTGCTTTGATAGGGGGTGCGATTAGTACTGCTTTTAAAGCGTGCGTTACCGAGGCCGTGAAAACCGCCCTTGGCCACCAGCAAGCGCTCCCCTTCTTTCACGATATCGCCGATTTCTTCACCGGTTCCCGCGTCACGCACCATGGTACCGACCGGCACACTGACGATCAGGTCTTCACCGGATCGGCCGGTGCAATGCGCACCCATGCCCTTTTTACCTTGCTCGGCGCGATAGGCGCGCTGAAAACGGAAATCGGCCAGCGTATTCAATCCAGCATGACCTTCCAAATACACACTGCCGCCGTCACCGCCATCGCCGCCATCCGGCCCCCCCCTGGGCACGTACTTCTCACGGCGGAAACTAATGCAACCGTTACCACCGTCACCGGCGTTAATTTTAATTCTGGCTTCGTCGATAAATTTCATATGACTACAGAGTAAAGGGGAAAGATAAAAGAGAAAAGTAAAACAACAACGACCTGAACGGGTACTTTTCGATCTTTTTCTCTGCTTTAAACCCTTTTATCTTTCCCCTTTTATCTTTTTCTCTGTTCTGAAATAAAAAAGGCCCCGATCAACGGGACCCTTCCGTAATCGATGTGCACAACGCAGTCCGCTTACGCAGGCACCACATTGATAAAGGTACGATTCTTTGGTCCCTTCACGGCAAACAGCACCTTACCGTCTGCCTTGGCAAACAAAGTGTGGTCTCTACCGCAACCCACATTGTTTCCAGCGTGAAACTTGGTACCGCGCTGACGCACGAGAATGTTACCGGCTTTGACCACCTCACCACCGAAGCGTTTGACGCCTAAGCGTTTACTTTCTGAATCGCGACCGTTGCGGGTGCTGCCCGCTGCCTTTTTATGTGCCATGTTTAATTCCTCTATCTGGGAAACAAGCGCCCTTGAGCCTTGTCTTAGGCTTTAATGCCCGTAATCTGTAAATCGGTATAGCTCTGACGATGCCCCATCTGCTTACGATGGTGCTTACGACGACGGAACTTGATGATCACAATTTTTTTGCCGCGACCATGCGCCTTGACCGTGGCTGTCACCACACCGCCGGCAACCAAAGGCGAGCCCACGTTCACTTTGTCGCCATCAACAATCATCAACACCTGGTCGAGTTCGATCGTCGCGCCTTCATCGGCAACGATCTTCTCAACGCGAACGGTCGCACCTTCTGAAACTTTGTATTGCTTGCCACCGGTTTTAATTACCGCGTACATGGCCGTATTCTCCAATATATTATATTGCTAAACTGAATAAATGTTGTTCCAATTGACGGACACTTCGTCCGCCAAACAGAACACTCCGAGCGGGATTGATACCAGCCGGACAAAGACTGACGATTTTAGCGTTTACAGCACAGCGCGTCAAACCCCATAATAGGGAACTTTTCTGTCATCATACAAACACACTCAACAGACGCCGTTTTCAACCGCGATTTAATACAACCTGCCATGCTTGATACCACTCACAACAACCTCGACAAACAGACCGGCCACATGCCCACCCCGCAAAACATTGAGGACGTAAACCGGCTCATGGCTGACGACATGAATGCCGTTAACCAGTTGATTGAAAAGCGTTTACGATCCGAAGTGGCCCTGGTCAACCAAATTAGCGGATACATCATCAACAGTGGCGGCAAACGCCTGCGCCCCGTACTGGTGCTACTTTCGGCACGCGCTTTCGGTTATTCCGGTGACCAGCACTTCAATCTGGCGGCCATCGTCGAATTCATCCACACCGCGACGTTGCTGCACGACGACGTGGTGGATGGCTCCGACCGGCGCCGTGGCCAGGAAACCGCCAATGCCCTGTGGGGTAACGAGGCTGCGGTACTGGTGGGCGATTTTCTCTATTCCCGCGCCTTCCAGATGATGGTCGATACCCAACGCATGCAAGTCATGGACATTCTCGCCCACGCCACCAACGTGATCGCCGAAGGTGAGGTGCTGCAACTGCTCAACTGCAATGACCCGGACACCACCGAGCAGCGTTATCTTGATGTTATCCATTGCAAAACCGCCAAACTGTTCGAAGCGGCCGCGCAACTGGGCGCTGTGCTTTGTAACGCCAGCCCTGAACAGGAACAGGCCATGGGCAGTTACGGCATGCATCTGGGGACGGCCTTTCAGTTGGTGGATGATGTGCTGGACTACAGCGCCTCGTCGGAAGAAATGGGCAAGAATGTCGGCGATGACCTGGCGGAAGGCAAACCCACACTGCCGCTGATTCGTGCCATGCGCCAGGGCACTGCCGCGCAGTCGGCGCTAATCCGCAAGGCCATTGAAGTCGGTGGCCGTGATCAAATCACCGAAGTCATGGCTGTCATTGAATCCACTGATGCCATCACGTACACTGCGCGCAAAGCACGGGAAGAGGCCGATTTGGCCATTGCGCAGCTGCAATACATTCCCACTTCCAACTACGCGGATGCCTTGAAAGCCCTTGCAGATTTCTCCGTCAGCCGTACCTACTAACTCAATGACCGCTAGTGTAATTACCGACAACATTTATTCGGCGTGTAGCGCAGCCTGGTAGCGCACTTCGTTCGGGACGAAGGGGTCGGAGGTTCAATTCCTCTCACGCCGACCATATATCTCGCGGCCTACAAGCCGATACCACCCTCGGAAATCATAGAAATATTCTACAGGACTCCAGCCAGGACTCCAGAATATGCCGGATCCAGCCTTTGCCTACCTACAAGCCTCAACACAATTCTGACGAACGCACCCTTACCCAACACTTCTCATTTGAGTGAGCGCAGGAAGCACTTTCACAAATAAATAAATAAGCGGCCGATCAGGTCGGCCATTGCTTCGCTCAATAACGGCACTTATGTTGCTGTCGTTAATCCATCGGTGAAATGCTGGAAGCTGTCCACGGTTCACGTAGCCAATCTTCTTTTTATTCAACATTATCTTGATAGCATCCGAGTCATACTGATTATCGGGCTCTGGAACAAAAGAGACTTCATCCCCAATAATAATCTCCTCTACAGTTACATCCTCAATGTAACGAAACCCCGCCACTTCAGTTAAAAACTCACAGGGGCCAATAACATTATCGAACGGATGAATGAGAGAAAACCCATCGCTAGGCAGCTTTGCTCCAGAATACCCAAGCAATGCAAAGTCACTAAAAACTGAACTGCCAGAAATCCTTAATAATTCAAGATACTTATTAAAGTCTCCACGGTTTCGAGGCGGCAAACGCCGTATAAACGCATCGATTACACCTGATGAATGCTGGGCATTGGTATCCTTAAAGGCAGGATAGCCCTCAAAGCCACACTCTTTGGCCTCAATAAAATCCTTAGAATCAGTTAAATATGAGAGTGTGAAACCGTCACCACGCCGCTCGATCTGACCAACGATGTAGCGAGTACGACGAAAACCATCCGGAGGCATCCACACAAGAAGCAGCCTGTTAGGTTCAATAATATTTTCTACAAAGTTTGTCATGAAATTTAAGCTGCCAAAAGTGCTTTCAAATAATTATTTCTATAAATCAACAGACTAGACATAAACTCCGCGCGTTCTGGCGAAAGGGGAACCGGCACATCAAACTCCGTTAGCTTGTTAACTATAGCACTGAGAACGTCAGACTTAGTACCCAAGCATTTCAGCATCCAACCTCGCGCCTGAGGATATTTAGCAACAAACTCTTGCAGAAATACCCCGTGATTTATCCGCCCAGCATCACTAAGACGCCATTTCATATGATGCTTCCCCCTCGCAACATAACGTTCGGTTCGCGGCGGGTTTGAAAATGCTGCAAATTTTTCTGGTAAAATTTCATGCCCCATGCTTGTTCCGTTATCGAATGCGGGAGACATTCGCAACTCGATTTCTTCCTCAGAAGCTCTACGACTAAAAATCACCCCCCAATTATCATGGTGCCTGTCAGTATTGCCAAGCAAAGCATCAAATATTAATACCTTCGACCAGTACTCTAACCAATTATCGGCCAGATTTGCGTACTGCTTGAGCGCCTTACAAATTGTAGTGATTGTTTCAAAATTATGCTGCTTACCTTCTTTACGATCATATTCAGGAATGATTCGTTGCCTATAGTCACCCCCCTGAACATAGCCCTCCATAACCTCACCAGATGTTTTGTAAAACCATTCAATAAGGGCACCAGGTTTTCCATTATCACTATCGAAAGCAACAAATGTGGGAGGTACAGGCACACCAATCTCAACGCCCAGTCGATACGCCAAAATCTCAACCCAATATTGCTCAGGGTATCTATCCCTCGAATGCTTAAACATATAGTGATGGTCGGCAATGAGAAACGCATGCCCGGTATCTCCGGGACAATCTAATCGACTTTTGACACGCGCACCTTCAGGATATACAACGAACTCGTCGTCAGCCCCCCAGCCAGAGACATCAACAGCCTGATGGGATTCTTGTTGTTTTAGTTCCACTAAAACAGTGTGCCCTTTCAAGAGTCATATGGGCACCTCTAATAATTCTGGATGTGTCAGCTTGGGATTCAAAATTCGTCGATTCAAGGCGTGAAACGCAGGCAATAGCGAGCTATTGGCAAGTTTCACAACGCAGAAGCGGCGGATTTTGGGCTCAAGATGCGCATTCACGAATTATTAGAGGTGCCCATATATAAAGGCGTATAAGCACCTCCCAAATACCGAATTTTATCTGTCAAGGTAACCCATTTTAAAATCCGAATTGGTGCGGCGATTAATCACGATGCCCGCATCCCCAGCGACACGGCCAAAATATATGACGTTGGAACATCTCTTGAGATTGAAGGAGTTTCAACCAATCCGGAAAAAACGGAAAGTACGAGGCGAGAATATCCCTGTTTACAATCCACCCAAAGAAATCGGCCCGCTTCAGCGTCAACGAGGAACCTAGGCCGGGATGTTGGCCTAACGCTCCAGAACACCGATCCTGCTTAAAAATGAGCCTTCCTTGTAACCTGCCGCATTTGTAGGGAACGATCTACAAATCAGCGTCTTATCATTCAGACCTGAGGTCAACAGAGGGTTATATGGTACGATTTCGGCAGCAACTCAGAACTTCGTAGCCCTAACCACAGAATAAACAACCAAAGGCACCCAATGATCACCGGCGAAATCAAAAACCAGGTCGACCAGGTCTGGAACACATTCTGGTCTGGCGGCGTATCCAACCCGCTTTCCGTTATCGAACAAATCACCTATCTGTTATTCGCCAAACGGCTGGATGAAATGCACACCGCCAAAGAGGCGCAGGCCAACTTGCTCGGTGAGGCCATCGAAGACCCTATCTTCGAAAAAAACCAGCAACACCTGCGCTGGTCACGCTTTAAAGATGTCGAGCCAGAGCGCAAATTCGATGCGTTCAAAGATGAAGTATTCCCCTTTATCAAATCCCTCAATGGCCGTGCGGGCAGCGCCTATACCAAATTCATGAAAGACGCGGTGTTTATCATCCCCAACCCCGCGCTGCTGGATAAGGTCGTCAACATGATTGATGACATCCCCATGCAAGACCGCGACACCAAGGGCGACCTCTACGAATACATGCTCTCCAAAATTGCCACCGCCGGGCAAAACGGACAGTTCCGCACCCCTCGGCACATTATTAAAATGATGGTCGAACTCACCGCGCCCATCCCCAAAGATGTTATCTGCGATCCGGCTTGCGGCACCTGCGGATTTTTGGTGGCCGCCGCTGAATATCTGGAAGATCATCACAAGGAAATACTGCGCGATGATGAGTTAAAAGAGCACTTCCACCACCACATGTTTCACGGCTCAGATTTCGACTCCTCCATGCTGCGCATCGGTGCAATGAACATGACCTTGCACGGCATCGACAACCCGCAAATAGAACAGCGTGATTCTTTAAGTGAAGACCATGCCGACAAACGCAATGCCTACACCCTGATCCTCGCCAACCCGCCATTCAAAGGCTCGCTGGATTTCGACGGCACCGCCAAAGACCTGTTGCAAGTCAGCAAAACCAAAAAAACCGAGCTGCTGTTCATCAGTCTGTTTTTAAAACAACTCAAACCCGGTGGTCGCTGCGCCTGCATCGTACCCGATGGGGTTTTATTCGGTTCCTCAAAAGCCCACCAGCAACTGCGCCAAACACTGATCGAAGATCAAAAGCTTGATGCGGTGATCTCCATGCCCTCCGGTGTGTTCAAACCCTATGCCGGTGTCTCCACCGCCATTCTTATTTTTACCCGCACCGATTCCGGCGGCACCGATAAAGTCTGGTTTTACGACATGCAGGCCGATGGCCTGAGTCTGGATGATAAGCGTGACCCGGTTGAGGTGAATGATATTCCCGATATTATTTCGCAATATCAACAATACAAAAAAGGTAAAGGAGATTTCACCGATAAAAAAGCCAAAGCCTTTACGGTAGATAAGCAGGACATTGCAGATAATAAATATGATCT
The DNA here is from genome assembly GCA_964401355.1 of uncultured Ectothiorhodospiraceae bacterium. Lineage (GTDB taxonomy): Bacteria > Pseudomonadota > Gammaproteobacteria > SZUA-152 > SZUA-152 > SZUA-152. The sequence continues at coordinate 18,577 of CAYNYJ010000050.1, forward strand.
TTCAATCAATCGTTATAAAGAGATTATGTATGAAGAAGTGATGTATGACGCGCCATTGGTGATACTAGATCAGTTGGATGATTTGGAAGTTGATATTCAGAAGGATTTGAAAGAGTTAAGAGGGATGTTATGAGCTTTCCTTCTGTGCGGCTATCAACTCTATTAGTTGATGTTCAGCCGGGATTTGCGTCAGGAAAGAAACTTGATAAGGGTTGCTTACAAGTAAGGATGAATAATGTTGAACCAGATGGGTCATGGAACTGGTCAAAAGAAAGACGTGTGCCTATCACAGAAAAACAACGTTCTAGATATTTGCTTAAATCAAATGACATTTTATTCAACACAACGAATAGCCCAAAGTTAGCTGGAAAGAGTGCTTTATACAAAGGTCTATCTGAAGAAGTGGCGTTTAGTAATCATTTCTTGAGACTTAGAGTTAATGAAGATAAATTGGATGCTGGTTTTTTAACTAGATACTTTGCTTACCTATGGCAGTTACGTATTTTTGAAAATATGGTTGATGCGTGGGTTAATCAGGCTACTGTAAAACGTGAAGAATTTCTCAACTTAAAAATTCCACTCCCACCCCTAAAAGAACAAAAACGCATCGCCACGATTCTGGACAAGGCCGATGCCATACGCCGCAAACGCCAGCAAGCCATCGACCTAACCGACCAACTCCTGCGCTCCGTCTTTTTGGATATGTTTGGTGATCCGGTGACGAATCCGAAGGGGTGGGATATTTTGCCGCTTTCCACTCTTGTTTCATCATTAGAAGGTGGAAAAAATGTTAAGCCTGATGAATCTGGCAGTGAAACAACAAATCGAATATTAAAAGTCAGCGCAGTAACGTCAGGTGTATTTAAACCAGCTAAAAGTAAGCCGCTTCCTGATAATTTCAATCCTCCTGATTATTATTATGTAAAAAAAGGTGACTTGCTAATTAGTAGAGCAAATACGGCTGAGTTAATTGGAGCAACTGCTTTTGTCCATGAATCTCACGAAAATTTAATATTGCCAGATAAAATATGGCGCATGAAATGGGCGGATAGTAACTGTGTCCATCCACTCTATGTTCACTACTTATTTCAGCAAGCATCTATTAGAAGGGAAATAAGTATAAGATCAAGCGGTACAAGTGGTTCTATGAAAAATATACCTAAGCCTAAGCTTTTGGAAATACCAATACCAATCCCTTCAACTGATGAACAGAAAAAGTTTGGAGAAATAGCCGAGAAGATATATTCAACTCATAACCTCTTTGGAGGTTATGAAAAAGGTGCTAATGATTTATTTAATTCATTAACCCAGCAAGCCTTCAACGGCCAACTCAGAAAACAAACCCAGGCTGCATAAAAGGATTAATAAAAATGCAGCCCGCCGATAACGCATCACAATTTATTATTTACCAGACCGAAGATGGCCAGACCCGGCTGGATGTGCGCTTTCAAAATGAAACCGTGTGGTTAACGCAGGCCTTATTAGCGGAATTATTTTCCTCCAGCAAGCAGAACATCAGCCAGCATCTTAAAAATATATTTGAAGAACAGGAGCTTAGCGAAGATTCAGTTGTAAAGGAATTCTTTACAACTGCCGCAGATGGCAAGCAGTACCGCGCTAAACACTACAATCTGGATGCCATTATTTCAGTGGGCTATAGAGTGAAATCCCACACCGCCACGCGCTTTCGCCAATGGGCCACCCAGCAATTACGCGAATACATTGTAAAAGGCTTTGTGCTGGATGATGAGAGATTGAAAAACCCGGGCCAGCCCTTTGATTATTTTGAAGAGCTGACCCGCCGCATTCAGGATATTCGCACCAGCGAAAAACGTTTTTACCAGAAAATCACCGATATTTATGCCACCAGTACCGATTATGATCCCACGCAGGAAGGCAGTATCTCGTTTTTCAAAACCGTGCAAAATAAAGTGCATTGGGCGATTACCGGCAAAACCGCCGCCGAAATTATTAAGAGCCGTGCCAATAGCGATGAAAGCAATATGGGCTTAACCCACTGGCGCGGCAGCAAAGTGCGCAAACAGGATGTGGTGAATGCGAAAAACTATTTGCAGGAAGATGAGCTGCTGGCATTAAATAACCTGGTGGAGCAATACCTTATTTTTGCCGAAGGTCAGGCAATGCGACGCATACCCATGAACATGACTGACTGGATTAAAAAGCTCGATGGTTTTTTAACATTGAATGATCGAAATATTCTCGACCATGCGGGTAAGGTAACGCATCAGTTTGCCAAGCAATTGGCCGAACAGGAATATGAACAATTTAATCAACAGCGCTTAACAGATGACGCAGAAAAAGCCGATCTGAAAGATTTAGAACAATTGACAAAACTGGCGGATGAAGTGGGTAAAAGAAAAAAATAAAATATGACACTTGTAAGGATTACTTACAGGTTCGTTTTATCGGATGGATTGTGAAAATAAGAAAAGGGTAATAATGGGGAAAACCAGCAATTTTTCATTTTTAAAAGAACATTGGGCGTTCCTGCTGCAAGATGCGCAGCAGGTAGAAGGCTACGCCCTGCGTGATCCCCGCGCCGCTTCCATCTATGCCCGTCGCACACTGGAAATTGCCCTTAAATGGTTATTTACCAATGACACTGCCTTAAAACATCCCTATGAAAAAAGTCTGGCGGCAATGATTCACGAACCGACCTTTGCGCGGAATATTCGACAAGGGCTATTTCACGACATCAAATTTATCCATCGCCTCGGTAATGTCGCCGTGCATGGCGATCAAAGCATTTCTGAACAGGAAGGTTTAAAGGCCACTATTGCCCTGCATCAGTTTTTAGGTTGGCTGGCGCGCGTGTATAGCCGTGATGGTGCAAAGCCTGAGCAGTTTGCTATAGCCTTAATTCCTAAAGCAGAACCAGAAACACCGCAGCTTACTGTTCAGCAACTGGAAAAGATTCAGGATGAATTAAAAGCCAAAGATGAAGCCGCCGAAGCCGCAAACAAAAAACTCACTCAATCAGAAACCGAACTCGCCAAACTCAAAGAACAACTGACGCTATTACAGCAGGTAAAAGAAACCAATCAAAAAACCATCGGCAGTGATGAATATACGGAAGCCCAAACCCGTGAGCTGATTATTGATGTGATGCTACGTGAAGCTAGCTGGGATCCAAAAGCTAAGAATGTCGAAGAGTTTGAAGTTTTAGACTGTATGCCCACCAAATCCGGCGAGCGTACCGGCACGGGTTATGTGGACTATGTGCTGTGGGGTGATGACGGCAAGCCGGTCGCGCTGGTAGAAGCCAAGCGAACCCGCAGTGATGCACAGATGGGCAAACGACAGGCCGAACTCTATGCCGACTGTTTGGAAAAGCATTACGATCAGCGACCGATGATTTATTACTCCAATGGCTACACCACCTGGCTGTGGGACGACCAGTTCTATCCGCCCCGTGAGGTGCAAGGTTTTGGCAACCGTGATGAATTGCAGTGGCGCATTAACCAGCGTGAGAGTCGGCAGGATTTAAGCACCCTGCAATCCAAAAAAGACATCACTGGCCGCTACTACCAAATGGAAGCGGCCGCCCGGGTGATGGAGTGCTTTGGGACACAGCGCAAACATAAAAGCCTGATCGTGATGGCGACGGGTACGGGCAAGACGCGGCTCTCCATTGCGCTGGTGGATATGCTCATGCGCGCTAATTGGGCAAGGCGCATTCTGTTTTTGGCCGACCGCATCGCGCTGGTCAATCAGGCCAAACGGGAATTCAACAAACATCTGCCCCATGTGTCCGTCGCCAGCCTGCTGGATAAAACACAGGAAGATGCACGGGTGCTGTTTTCGACCTATCCCACCCTGCTCAACTGCATAGACGGAACCCGTGTTTATAAAGGCGGGAAAGACCAAAAAGAATTATTCAGCGTTGCCCATTTTGATTTGATTATTATCGATGAGGCCCACCGTTCGGTTTATCAAAAGTACGGTGCTATTTTTGATTATTTTGATTCCCTGCTGTTGGGCCTGACGGCGACACCCCGGGGTGAAGTGGATCGCAATACCTACAAGTTATTCGAACTGGACGACCATCAGCCGACCTACTCCTACGAACTGCAACAGGCCGTTGATGATGGATTCCTGGTGCCGCCGCGCGCCATCTCTGTGCCGCTCAAGTTTCAGCGCGAGGGAATTAAATATACTGAACTGTCGGCTGATGAGCAGGAAGAGTACGAACTACAGGAACGCTTTTACGACGAAGAGACCGGGGAACTCAAGGAGCAGATCGATCCCCCAGCATTAAACGACTGGCTGTTTAACATCGATACGGTGAACAAGGTGCTCATGCATCTGATGGAGCACGGCATCAAGGTAGAGGGCGGCGACAAGCTGGGTAAAACCATTATCTTTGCCAAGAATACCAAACACGCCAATTTTATCGTCGAACAGTTCGACAAGAATTATCCCCACTATGCCGGTAAGTTCTGCCAGAAGATCGATTTCTCCGTGAAGTATGCGCAAAGCCTGATCGACGAATTCAGCATCAAAAAGAATTACCCGCAGATTGCCGTTTCTGTGGACATGCTCGATACCGGCATTGATGTGCCAGAAGTCGTTAACCTGGTTTTCTTCAAACTGGTTCGCTCCAAAACCAAATTCTGGCAAATGCTCGGCCGTGGCACACGGCTGTGTGAAGACTTATTTGGGCCGGGAGAGGACAAGCAAGAATTTGTTATTTTTGACTACTGCCAGAATCTGGAATTCTTCGATGCCAACCCCGGTGGTTACGACTCCAAGGTTCAGGATTCCGTTAAACAAAAGATATTCAAGCGCAGACTGGAACTGGCAGCAGCGATACAAAACGGCCAGCCCGGCGATGAAGACGTTCTCCTGTTTGCCGAGCAGTTGAAGGATGATATGCACGGCGCGGTTGCGACCATGAACCTTGATAACTTCATTGTGCGCAAACAACGCAAAAATGTAGAGACTTATGCCAAGCGCGATCAGTGGGATTCATTAGATGAGGACGACATGACCACCCTGGCGACACACATCAGCGGATTACCCTCACCAGATGATGACGAAGAAAATGCTCGTCGATTTGACCTCCTAATACTCAATCTACAAACGGCCATTCTGCAAAACAGCAAAACACAGGAGAGTTATCAAAATAAGGTTCGAGGGATCGCGGACGGGCTGGAGGATAAACAAGCTATTCCTTCGGTGGCCGCTCAAATGGAATTGATACTGGGTCTCTGCACGGACGAATGGTGGCAGGATGTAACCTTACCCATGTTAGAAGATGTGCGCGTAAGGTTACGCACATTGGTTAAATTTATCGAGACTGAATATAGGACAGACGCTTACACCAATTTTGAAGACGATCTGATTGCTGAGGATTCCGAAGAATACGACCTGGTGAACCGTGACCCTAACCTCAAAAATTACCGTACCAGGGTTAAGCGTTTCATTCGTGATCATCAAGATCATGTCACCATCCGCCGTTTAAAAAATAACGAGCCAGTCTCAAAAGTCGATATTGATGCCCTCGAGGACATATTGTTTTCTGGGAACGGGCCCATACCAAGAGAAGAATACGAAAAACTATACGGTGAACGACCCCTTGGCTTGCTTGTACGCACAACAGTTGGCCTTTCCAGAAATGCGGCCAAGGAAGCATTTGCAAAGTTTCTATCGGAAGCCCCTTTGCACCCTGATCAAATAACATTTCTGGATGAGGTTGTGGAGTATTTGGTGAAGAACGGAACGATGGAGCCAAAAATTATGTTTGAAGCGCCGTTCACCAATCTCAATACTTCTGGGTTAGCCGGAATATTTAGCGAAGATAAAAGCCGGGAAGTGATCGAGCTGGTTCGGCATATTAATGACAATGCTGGTGCTGTCTAGCAATCGAATAAACAGGAAGATCGTAAAAAAGAATTTAAAATAGTGATCGAATTACAGTACAAGGATGGACTGCCGGATTTTCGCCTGATGGTAATTGATCAAACTATCAAACCAACCACCTACGCTTTGATTTACTGGCTGCATGGCCGAAACTCGCTTGGTAACTGCGCACGCTCACCACACCCAACCCGTGAAAGCTATGCCCAGGTACTCGGTTATTTTGGTATCAGTATTGTCTACCTGGCAAGAGATGAGTGCAGAGGCAAAGATAGCGCGGCTATCATTCAAGGTTGGGTATACCGCGATATCAAAATAACGCTTATGGCGATGAACCCAGATGGCGACTTTTCCGCTTTGGTCGATGGCATAGAGACACTACGGAACTCATTACGACTCGAATCAGAGGTCAGTGCCGGTCATTTACTGAATGGTCTCGTCGAAACATTCCTGTTAAATCAGCCGACAAGCCAACAAATCTCAATTAACGCCATATGGGCCGCCCAAAAAAGGAATCAATAGGAAAGGTGATGACTGATATAAACCTCAATATAGTGAACTGCACATTCAGGTTCCAATGCGATAAAAAATGGGAAGTCCTAACACTCACAAATGATGCGTCAGTGCGACATTGTGCTCAGTGTAATAAAGGTGTTTATTTATCTAAAACAGTCGAAGAAATCAATAAAAACATCCTTAGGGGTGTATGTATGGCGATCCCATTAGATATTGATCCGTCAACCATGGATGAATCTTGCTCTGGTCACATCGTTGGGCAAATAGATAGTCCATATGACATTGAAACGTAATATTTTATTAACTCCCCAGCTATTTATACCGAACGACTCCAAAATACTGAATAGCCGTCTTTAGAGATAGATTATGTAATCGACAGAGAGTTGTATTATTTAAGCAGCATTCCAGGAATGATCAAACGATAAGTAATTTCCAGTCAACTTCGTGTGACATTTACATATTTAAAGCTTGAAGCCAAAACGTCGAGAAAACCCTAATAAAGCTTCAGAGACAAAACTATCATGTTCAGCCGAAAGTCTCTCGTAAGTACTCCAGTGCATCCCTTTGGGCTTCTTCCAGCCCCTTCCATTTAAGATGCCCGGTTCCCAATCTAACTTTTCTCGTATTGTATCTGCTCGTCGTGCAGCCCTGTCATCGTAAGTTTCCCTCTGGCTTGGATATGCCAGTTGATGACATTGCCGACAGGCAAAGATACCGCCGACATAGAGAATTGCTACGCGTCTTCCACAGCCTTGCGCTGGGCAGAGAAACCAGGGGTGCTCCCCACCAAGGTTGCAGGAAAACCAGTCCAATCTTACTGGGTAGCTTTTATCCGTCCAATCTCCACCATTTCTTTGATGCCGGTAAGTGAGGATAACGCTGCTATATTCAGTACGTACGCCAATTGATGCCATCGCTTTTCCATCACGGGACCAACACCAGCTGAAAGACTGATTTGGCGTTAGCAATCCACCTCGTTGCCAATGCCGCACATCAATCGTTCGGTAATCGTCAGTTGTATCTTTTGCATCACAGCGCATGCCCCGACCGCTACCTATCCCACCCATTTCCGCCTCCAGGTTTTACCGAAATCATTAGCCAACCTGTTCTTTTCTGACGTCTTCATGGGGTTCGCTTCGGTTTGAGTCCATTCTTTGCTGCTTTCCGCTTGCCCCGCTTAGTCCTCGGCCCAGTACTGAGACCACCGTGAAGTCGACATCGTCCGCTTTCGTACAGGTCACCGCGCTTACAGGGTGTTCCTGCATATTCCGCAGCAAGTTGATCACTGATTCCGCGCCAAGTTGATCACCTATTC
>CAYNYJ010000051.1:0-1835 GCA_964401355.1 uncultured Ectothiorhodospiraceae bacterium
GCGCTATACCCCGAACTGAGGGCGGGCATTATAGCGGCAGAGTCCGATGGATGCTATCCGCTATGCACGCTTTTACGAGAAAAATATTTACCACGCTTTTCACCCCCCCCAGGCGCTGATAAAAACCCCCGGAATGTTGGCGAAATATCAACGGCCATGCGATTATAGCGCCCCCTGAAATTCCACGGTTTTATCCCGTTAACGCTACTGAACGTTGGGTCACATATGACTGCGCACATCATTGACGGCAAGGCCATTGCCGCCGAACTTCGACAGGAGATCAAGGCCCGCGTCGAACAACGCCTGGCCAAGGGCCTGCGCGCACCGGGGCTGGCCGTAGTGCTGGTCGGCGCTGACCCCGCCTCGCAAATCTATGTGAGCAGTAAACGTCGCGCCTGCGAGGAAGTCGGTTTTATTTCCGTGGCGCACGATCTGCCCGCCGGCACCAGCGAGGCCACCCTGCTGGCACTCATCGACAAGCTCAACGATGACCCTGCCATCGACGGCATTCTCGTGCAACTACCCCTGCCCGCGCACATCGGCACCGAAAACGTCATCGAACGCATCCACCCCGACAAAGACGTGGACGGCTTCCACCCTTACAACGTCGGGCGTCTGGCGCTGCGTCAACCCGTGCTGCGTCCCTGCACCCCACGCGGCATCATCACCTTGCTGGAAAAAATCGGCCAGGACATTCGCGGCATGGATGCGGTAGTCGTTGGCGCCTCCAATATCGTCGGCCGCCCCATGAGCCTGGAATTGTTGCTGGCCGGGTGCACCGTCACCACCTGTCACCGTTTCACCCAGGATTTAGGGATGCATGTGCGCCGTGCTGATTTGCTGGTTGTGGCCGTGGGTAAACCGGGCATCGTCAACGCCGACTGGATCAAACCCGGTGCCGTGGTCATCGACGTGGCCATGAACCGCAACGACGAAGGCAAACTGGTGGGTGATGTGGATTTTGAGGCCGCCAGCAAAAACGCCGGCTGGATCACCCCCGTGCCCGGTGGCGTGGGGCCGATGACCGTGGCGACGTTGTTGCAAAATACGGTGGATGCGGCGGATGAGTTGCATAAATAACCCACTCCCTCTCGCAACAACCATTTATTACCGTCATCCCGGCGAAGGCCAGAATCCAGGGACTCGTTAAACCCACTGGATCCCGGCCTCCGCCGGAATGACGGCTTGTTGAGCGCTTCGTTATTCCCTGCGCCAGTATGTAGGGTGGGCACGTTTTCTGTGCCCACACGGTAACTGCACGATAACGCGTGGGCAAAAAACATGCCCACCCTACAATAACTCCGCAACAACCATTTATTACCGTCATCCCGGCGAAGGCCGGAATCCAGGAACTCGTTAAACCCACTGGATCCCGGCCTCCGCCGGAATGACGGCTTGTTGAGCGCTTCGTTATTCCCTGCGCCAGTATGTAGGGTGGGCACGTTTTCTGTGCCCACACGGTAACTGCACGATAACGCGTGGGCAAAAAACATGCCCACCCTACAATAACTCCGCAACAACCATTTATTACCGTCATCCCGGCGAAGGCCGGAATCCAGGAACTCGTTAAACCCACTGGATCCCGGCCTCCGCCGGAATGACGGTTTGTTGAGCGCTTCGTTATTCCCTGCGCCAGTATGTAGGGTGGGCACGTTTTCTGTGCCCACCCTACAATAACTCCGCAACAACCATTTATTACCGTCATCCCGGCGAAGGCCGGAATCCAGGAACTCGTTAAACCCACTGGATCCCGGCCTCCGCCGGAATGACGGCTTGTTGAGCGCTTCGTTATTCCCTGCGCCAGTATGTAGGGTGGGCACGTTTTCTGTGCCCAC
>CAYNYJ010000051.1:1935-25485 GCA_964401355.1 uncultured Ectothiorhodospiraceae bacterium
CCCGGCCTCCGCCGGAATGACGGTTTGTTGAGCGCTTCGTTATTCCCTGCGCCAGGTGGTACCGCCAGCACCATCTTCCAGCACGATACCCTGCGCGGCCAATTCATCACGGATGCGGTCGGACTCTGCCCAATCCTTGTTGTCTCTGGCCCCCAGACGTTTAGCAATAAGCTCTTCAATTCTATCCTCTGAAATTCCCACAGTTACAGTTGCAGGATACGTAGTTAGAGTCAGATGAGCAGTCGTTGCACGAATATTAATATCGACGCGTCGCCCTTTTAAAAAATCATCCGGCTCACGTTCCAGCAACCCGAGAAAACTTGCCTGCTGCTTTAATACCATCGCCAATTGAGCCGCCCGTGAGATATCGCTATTACGCAGCCGATTAATCTCCCGCGCCAACTCAAACAACACCGCAATCGCTTCCGGCGTATTAAAATCGTCATCCATCGCAGTAGCAAATCGTTGCTCGTATTCCGTGTCAGTGCCAGCTCCCGGCTCAATACCGCGCAACGCCGTGTACAGCGTCGTCAACGCCGCCTTGGCCTCATCCAGATGCTTGTCGGAATAATTGAGCGGACTGCGATAGTGGCTGTTCAAAATAAAGAAACGCACCACTTCCGGGTCGTATTTTGCCAACACCTCGCGAATCGTGAAAAAATTGTCCAGTGACTTGGACATCTTCTCTTCGTCCACGCGCACAAAGCCGTTGTGCATCCACACATTGACAAATTTCTCGCCAGTGGCGGCCTCACTCTGGGCGATCTCATTTTCGTGATGCGGGAATTGCAGATCCAGGCCACCGCCGTGGATGTCGAAGTGATTGCCCAAACAGCCAGTGGACATGGCCGAGCATTCAATGTGCCAGCCGGGACGACCCTCGCCCCAGGGTGAGGGCCAGGAGGTACCCTCTTCGAGCTTAGCCATTTTCCACAGCACGAAGTCCAACGGATCATCTTTGGCTTCGACCACATCGACTCGCGCCCCAGCACGCAAATCGTCGGTGTTTTTACCGGAGAGCTGGCCGTAGCCTTCGAAGCTGGAGACGTCGTAATACACATCCCCCTGCCTTTGCAAGGAGTTGGCCTGATAAGCAATGCCTTTATCCATCAACACCTGAATCATGGCGATGATTTCGTCCATGTGCGCGGTGGCTCGCGGCTCTTCATCCGGGCGTAACACACCCAGCGCATCGGCATCGGTGTTCATCTCGTCGATAAAACGCTGCGTCAGGACTGCGATGGTTTCACCGTTTTGATGGGCGCGGGCGATGATCTTGTCATCCACATCGGTAATGTTGCGCACGTAGGTGACATGCTCATCACCGAACACCTTGCGTAAATATCGATTCACCACGTCGAACACCACCAGCACACGAGCGTGACCAATGTGGCAATAGTCGTACACCGTCATGCCACACACGTACATGCGTACATTATTGGAATCAATGGGCGTGAATACTTCTTTGCGCTTGGTGAGATTGTTGTGAATCTTGAGCATAATCAAGTCTGTGTAGCCTGGCGGTCAAGGTGAATGGCCCCAAAGGGGACAGAGGAAGGTGCCCTGGGGTATACGTCGCTGGCGGGCAATGGTAGCTAAATCCTTTCGCGACTACAAAGCCAATGACACATGTCCCACTTTCTCGAACCGGCCAAACCCGCTAGAATCGTCCGTTACGATGACTGACACCAAAACAACATCAAACGACAGCCAACCGAATCACAAGGAATCCACTGCATGAAAGCTCTGACCCGATTCACTCTGTTTTGCACCCTGTGCATTTTATCGCTCGCCCCGGTCGTCGCCGATGACCAGCACCCGCGAGTGCGCTTAGTCACCAACCTGGGTGACATCGTGCTGGAACTGAATCGCGAAAAAGCGCCCAAGAGCGTCGAAAATTTTCTGACGTATGTGCGCGAAGGTTTTTATGACGGCACCATCTTTCACCGCGTCATCGATGGCTTCATGGTACAGGGTGGTGGCTTCACCCCAGGCTTCCAGAAAAAAACCGTCCGCGCACCGGTGGAAAATGAGGCCAACAACGGCCTGAAAAATCTTAACAGCACGGTGGCCATGGCCCGCACCAGCGACCCTCATTCTGCCACCGCACAATTTTTTATTAACATCTCCGACAACGGCTTCCTCGATCACCGCTCCCCCTCACCGCGCGGCTGGGGTTACGCGGTATTTGGCAAAGTGGTCGAGGGCATGGACGTGGTCGATAAGATCCGTCGCAGTCCAACGGGCAGCGGCGGCCCCTTTCGCAAAGACGTCCCCCGCACAGCGATAATCATTGAACGCGCCATCATGGATGCGGCAATGCCAGCCGTTCCACCCGCATCGATGGCTCAATAACACTGACCTTACACATAAAATTTATACGCTTAAACACCAAGGAAAAACACCATGATACGCATCACCACCACAATGGGCAGCATCGACATTGAACTGGATTTCGACAAAGCACCCAAAAGTGCAGCCAACTTTGAACAGTATGTGAAAGACGGTCATTTTGACGGCACCATATTTCACCGTGTCATCGACAATTTCATGATCCAGGGCGGTGGCATGTTGCCCGACATGTCCCAAAAGCCCACCCGTGCGAACATCGATAACGAAGCCGACAATGGCCTGAAGAATCTCAAAGGCACCCTGGCTATGGCCCGTACCAATGATCCGCATTCCGCATCTTCGCAATTTTTTATCAACATCGCCGACAATGCCTTTCTCGACCATACCTCTCCCACCTCACAGGGCTGGGGCTATTGTGTCTTTGGTAAAGTTGTCGATGGCATGGATGTGGTGGAAAAAATGAAAGGCGTCTCGACCGGCTCACGTTCGGGTCATCAAGATGTGCCGAACGAGGATATTCTGATCGAAAAAGCAGAAGTGCTCGACACGGAATAAGTTACCCGCATGGTCTCTTCCGTCAGGTGCAATCAGAAAAAAGGTTTAGGCTGTGACCACGTTATTTATTTCTGATCTGCATCTCACGGAAGAACGCCCCAATATTCTCCGCCTGTTTCAGACCTTCCTCCGTGAGCAGGCTTGCCAAGCCGATGCACTTTATATTCTCGGTGACCTGTTCGAGGTATGGCTAGGTGACGATGCCATACCCACCGGCATGCAGCCCATACTCGATGAACTTTCCCGTCTAACGGGAAGCGGTGTGCCGGTGTTCATCATGGTCGGCAACCGGGATTTTTTAATAGGCCAGCAATTTGAAAAGATAACCGGCTGCCAGCATTTGCCCGACCCCAGCATCATAAATCTTTATGGCATGGACAGCTTGCTGATGCACGGCGACACGCTGTGCACCGATGATGTGGACTATCAACAATTCCGGAAACAGGTGCGCGATCCTGCCTGGCAAAAAGAGTTTTTAGCAAAACCCATTGCAGATCGCATCGCCCTGGGACGTGCGGCCCGCGCCGAAAGCCAGGCACGCACCCAAGAAAAGGCCGAAGACATCATGGACGTCAATTCCCTGGCCGTCGCTAACGCCTTTCGGCAACACGGTATCACCCGGCTCATACACGGGCATACGCATCGCCCTGCAATACATCCACTGACAGTGGACGGCATCGCAGTAACACGCATCGTGCTGGGTGACTGGTACGATCAGTCGAGTGTCTTACGCGTCAGCGCAGACAGTATCGAACTGTCTGGACTCCCTGAGCAAAAATCGTAGTACACTGCCGACCGGTTTATGTTTACGGCATCGCAGCGTCCGTTATTTTTTCGTTTCCTGCTCGGCCAAAACATCACCAATCGAATAACGCTCAAAGTCATGCGGTAAGTCAAAGGTGCCTACCGCAGCCTCCAGGTTTTCGTGGTAGTCTTTCAAAAAACGTTGGTAACCGTGTCGATCCCATTCACGAATCGGCAAGCCATGATCCAGGTGTTTATTCGTGTGAAAAATATTCAGCGACAAATCACAGGCATCCAGTAATTCTTTGGGAGTACGCAGTACCGTTGTGGCATGTTCGCCAGCCAATACCTCACGAAATTCACGCATCGCCGCTAACACATCCGGCATAAAATCTTTGGGCATCACCACGGCATCATAGCAATGCTCGCCATTAGCGGTATATTTATAGTGTGTCGCTCGCTTGCCATCAATTTTAGGAATGGCTCCAGAGGGTTGTGACTGTTCCTGATAATCCAGCGGAATAGGCGACTCAATATTCACCGGTTTATTGCGAATAACCAGAATGGTTTTATCTTCGACAGTCACATTATAAATGGTGCGCTCTTTGCGATTAAAAATCATGTAGTCTGCGGGCGAGCGCGTATCTGACATGTGCAAATAACCTTCATTGATAAACAAGCGCGTGGTGAACGGTTCTGCACCCTCACTGCGTTCCATAAAAATGAATAAGGTACCCTTTGCTAACTTTAAATCTTCAAGCGTTTCTGTCGCCTTGATTCCCTGTAAGTTACTGCACGCCACTATGCTAACCAGCAACCCCAGCACTAGCATCATTTTTACGGCCATTTTTCCCTGTTTCACAAATATCACCATTAAGCTGTTCCTTCGCATATTGATTTTCTAGTCTTTGTTTTCTGGCTTACGCCTTCTAATTCGGTATTTTCTAACTCACACCTTCCAGGAATGCCAATTCACTTTCACTAAAACCGGCAGCCAATCTTGCTTCACGGTGCAGTGGTCCCACGGAACGTCTCTTACCACGCTCTCCCATGTATTCTTCAAACAGACCACGGAAAGTTGCATCAGGTTCCAAATGCCGTTCTGCGCACAAATAATGAAACCAGTGCGTACCAATTTCCACGTGGCCCACTTCATCACGCAAAATGATATCCAGGATGGCCACCGCCGCGTGATCACCCTGCCCCGACAGCTTTTTGATAATCCCCGGTGTCACATCCAGCCCTCGTGCTTCCAACACTCTCGGCACCAGCGCCATACGCACCAGGGGGTCATGCGCTGTTTTCACCGTCATTTCCCACAAACCATTGTGCGCATCAAAATCACCGTAATCGTAACCCAGAGAATTCAGGTGATCGCGCAACAACTGAAAATGATGCGCCTCCTCTTCCGCCACTCGCACCCAGTCATCATAAAACTGCCGCGGCATCTCCCGAAAACGGTACACCGCATCCCAGGCCAGATTGATGGCATTGAACTCGATGTGGACGATAGAATGGATCAGCGCCGCATGGCCTTCCGGTGTCGACAAACTGCGCCTGTGTAGCGCTTTCGGAGCCACCAGAGGAGGTCGCTCAGGTCGCCCGGCTTCACTGATGGACTCCGACGTTGTTTCCCGAGTCAAGGCAATTTCCCCCGACCGCCATAATCGCGCAGCGCTTTGGGTAGCCTTTACCTTTTCCTCCGGTTCGCACTGCAACAGGCAGTGTTGGGCTATTTCAAACAGGCTCATAAATTTAATAACCACATGACGGAACGTGCGCATCTAAATTTGGCACTATTCATTATTTTAATAACTGTCGAAATGTCTTACATCAAAAAAATTGATAACCCTTGAGTATTCAAAGGGCTGCCGACAACGCACTTGTATAATAGGGATTGCAAACCCGATCTGCGATCTATACAAAACGTATTTTGTCGATTTTTCTTACACGTAAACATCAACACCTTGCATCTGAAAAAACAATTACTTTTAGGCTCAACATGTTACCAGCAATGGTACCGCTTATGCGCGTGTTTAGCGGAAAAGAAAAGAAATGCGTTTTAATGACTTTCATCAAAAAAGTTAAAGCACAAGAGGGAAGGAATCATGATGAGCATCAGAAATTTAATTTATGGCCTTAGCACGACTTTGCTGGTATTGAGCTTCGCCCCCGCGGTGAATGCGCAACTCATTGAGATCCTTTGTACCGAAGCTGAACCGTGTAACAAGGACATGGGCACTACCGCCGAGGGACCCTATTCCGGGCCAACGCCAACCCCACCGAACCTGCCACGGGTACTGGCGTCTTCCAGCCCTTTGTCAGAATACAGGAATTGGGCAATGGTGGCAGTGATGGTGTATCAGGTACGCAGAATGGTTACAACACCGACGCTAGAGAACCTGGCATCAACTTTGACACCAAGACCAGTATCTGGACGCACTCTGTTCTGTTCGGGGATCTGGGTACCGTCATGATCGATGGATTGTCGTACTACCCGTTCCAGCTCGATGCCAATGAAACCGGCAGCGAAGGCAGCGACGAAAACAAGATCGACTTAACCGACATCCAGATTTACGGCGGCAGTGCCGCCTACATGTCAACTCCGGAAGATGCAACCGGGTACACCGGCTCAGCCTACGATTCAACCAACAACGGCTTGCTAGGGCTCGGACCTGTCTGGACTCTGGACAATATGACCAATGGCGATGTTACCGTCACTTTGCAGTCGAGTATTTGTGATGCCGGTAGAGGGCAATGTGGGAGTGGCAAAGGCGACCTGGACCTCTTCATCCTGGAAAGTATGTTTTCCGGAGCGGATACCGACTACTTTGTTTTCTACACCGAGTACGATAATGCCGATTTTGGTGCCAACAGTGGTTTTGAAGAATGGAGATACCTTGCAAAAACCACCACGGTACTTGAACCTGCCTCTATCGCATTAATGGGGCTAGGCCTCCTCGTTCTGGGGACTGCATCCTGTCTCCGTAAAGGGGCTCAATTTTTTTTTGATTCCTATTTCACAAAAAAATAGCGAAAAAAGACGAAGCGTGACACACACGGAAAGCGCTCTTTTTTAAGAGCGCTTTTTTGCAGTTTTTGTTCTCCATCACACAATCACTAGCCACACAGGCGTACACCGCCCCCTCGATATTTAAAAGTTGTCGAATAATTTTACGCGCCTACAAATCAAAGTAAGCTATTGATTTAACTGCCCGTAATAAAAATTATTCAAACAACACTTATTCATACCAGATGCCAATTGCGCAAATTATCCTCATATTCCTGTCGACTTTTCTTACATACAGATAAGCTATTCCAAAAACAGAATATTATTTCCTATGGAAACAATGGTTTATAAATATGGCCCAATTTCTGCTGTAGAGCGTACGGGAGTGGCAATTTAACAATGGAGTGTTCTTATGAAAAAAATAGTGTCCGCATTTGCTTTAGTCTCCTTAATGATGAGTGCAAATGTAAGCGAGGAACTACCCCGCCGCCAGTAACAACAGTGCCTGAACCTGCCTCTATCGCGCTGATGGGCCTCGGTCTTCTCGGCATCGGTGCTGCAGCACGTCGCCGTAACCGCTCCTAAACTTTTCTTAAAAGAAGGCTAAAGCGGTCGGTTAGTTTCAATATCTGAAAAGGTATTGTTTTATAGTCGCCTGTTAGCATATTTTGCTCGGAAGGATTCAAATCATGTCAATCGTCAACCCTGTTCGTCTACTCATTCTTGCCCCTTTATTAATGCTGCTATCCGCTTGCGGTGGCAGTGGTGATAATAGCGGCAACGGTGAACCTGACACAAAAATAGACCCAGTCACCGTCACACCTGACTTGGATAGATCACTGATCGCAACCGCCACAATAACGCCTGCTGGTGGCACGATTGAAACGACCAATAGCGACGGACTGGTTTTATCCCTTAACATTCCAGCGGGTGCAGTCTTACAGGACACAGAAATAACAATTACGCCTGTCACAGACATTCCCAATCTACCGTTTGGCGAAAGTGTATTGGCGGGTCTGCAATTTGCACCTGATGGTCTTCTTTTCGCAGAACCCGCACTGCTGACAATTGATCTGCCACCCGGCACCACCAGTTCAACAACGCTTGGCATTGGCTGGGATGGCGCGGGCGAGAATACCCGTCTTGAATTTGTTGAGTTTACTGATACTCAAGCAACAATCGTAATCAGTCATTTCAGTGGAATTGCTATTATTGAAACGCTGGGAAATGCATTTGATGCAGTCGTTACCGCGATAGAAGCTTTAGCAGGAAATACAACATTACAAGCAAAATACACTGCGAAAATGACAAAAGAAAACGCAATTATCATCGAGAATATTTGTGGAAATATAGACGAAATAATATGCTTTGGTTTGGGAGGAAGCGCGAATACAGAACAAACTCAGAACTTTGATGCTTTTGAACAAGCACGCCAGGAAATGATCCTGGAAAATTTACCACTATGGCTGGATGAGATTACCGTATTAGCCCCCGATTCAACAAAAAGCACAGCGGATTATCAAAACGTAACAGAAGAGTTTATTTCTTGGACGCATACAGGCGTAGGATTGTTATGTGGGAATACACTTTGTGACCTGTATCCTGCGGGGGGTTATGTTGAGCGTGTAAACTTAATACAAATGCACATCGCCAAAGGTATTATAGCGACATTCGAACGCATGCTCACGACTTATGATGACCGCCAAGTTCTCAATCTCATCATAGACATTGTATTATTAGGTGATCTTATAGAGGGGGCCATACTAACGGAGCTTGGGTTAGCGGCCGATGCGAATCTGGGACAAGAACTCAGAAACCGATATGCCAGACAATTGTTGATTGAGGTACAAGATTTCCCAGCATCACTCATCCAAGGTGGTGAACCCGTGGGTTTTTCCGTGCGACTGATGCACCAAACAGATTCCACAAGCACACCCTTGCCTGGAGTTATCTTTAAGATTGGACCTGATAACGAGGGTTGCGCGTTGTTAAGTTATAACGACATGAGCGAGGTGCGTGGATTACTAACAGTAACCACAAACGCTAACGGTGTAGTTGAAGGCTTAGCAGTTGCCGCAGGGGATAGTTGTTCTGAACCCGTTGATCAATCAAAAATCAATTTCGAAGTCAGTGATGATATAACTAACGACAGTACTCCCTATCTCGGGAAAAATTTAAGTCGTACCGCATCACATGAAACGATAAGGCTCAATATAACCGACGCAACATGGTCGGTCGAAGTCGCGTCAGATACTAGCTGTGATGGGAGGGAAGCTAACGGCTGCACTACTTCGTCATCTAGCCAAGAAATACAATCACTTAGCCCTACCAGTTTTACAAGTGCTGGTGGCTATGCACCTCTGGCAGCTACCCTTACAGCATTTACCGGTGGAAGTAATGGGACGGTAAGCAGCTCTGCGACCGTTGATATGCGAATATCGCCTGACCCGACTAACAGCAAAGACCGCCGCTTGGACGTTCATTTAGAAACCCAGATCGTGGCAGATATAACAATTAGCGGTAACGTGGACGTTGATCCTGAAGCGTCTTCGTATGCTAGCAGTAGGAGTACAATTCGTTTCGATGTGAGTGAGAGCGATGCAAACTATTCATTAACTTGGCAAAAGACTGGATTTGCACCTGATGACTTATTTCAAGAATTTGCAGATATATCCTTGATAAACATCACTGGTGGTCAATTTGTGGCGGTCTTCGACACACGAACCACTGGTAATGAGTTAGATTTGACTGACATGGGAATACTCGTTCCAGGTAATTATGTTTTAGAATACCGTTGTATTATGCGGCTTTCTCTAATCGACATAAGTGTGAAGAGCGCCACATCTAATTCAGGGAGTTGCACTGCGGATTTTGCCATCATACCGTGATCAGAAAACTGTGATCTTACAATTATAAACGACCTGCGACGATGGAGATGCTAAATTTACATTTAGCAATAGGTTATTAATCCGGCCGTATTATAGGCTGGATTATTCTTGTAACAAAAGAATGCGGTGCAGGGATGCGCCGCTGGTTTGCGGGCGATTCAAAATGGATCAGAATGATCTATTTTGAAGCCAAGGGAACCTCTGATTTATTCTGGACGAAGTAGATTGTGATCTCAAGAAAGGCGTTCTTTATCAAGAGCGCCTTTCTTTTTGCCTTCCATTTTTTCTGTTTACGCCCTTCGTTTTACACACCTATCGCATAATCACTCAGCCGCACCGGCATGCGCCGCGCTCCCCAGTCCCCCGGTGGGCCGTCAAAGACACCCACACATTGGGTGCCGCACTGTGTGCAGTGACCGTCATCGGTCAGATTCCAGTCAGACAAAACATACCAGTCGCGACCAATCAGCGTGCTGCCACATTGATGGCAGTAAGTGCTGTCCCCGGCCTTGTCGTGCGCATTGCCAATGTAGGCATAACGCACGCCATTTTTAATGGCAATGTCACGGGCGCGGGTGAGCGTTTCGAGCGGCGTGGGTGGCTTGTCCATCATTTTCCAATCGGGATGAAAAGCGGTGAAGTGCATGGGCACATCGGGCCCCAATTCCGTCACCACCCATTGCGTCATCTCATCGATTTCCTGCGCGGAATCATTTTCCTCGGGAATGAGTAAGGTGGTGATCTCAAACCAGACCTCGGTTTCGTGTTTGAGATAACGCAAGGTGTCCAGCACCGGTGCCAGGTGCGCGCCGGTAATCTTGTGATAAAAACGCTCGGTGAAGGCCTTCAGATCCACATTGGCGGCATCCATGTGACGATAAAACTCCACGCGCGGTTCGGCGCAGATGTAACCCGCCGTCACCGCCACCGATTTAACGCCCAGCTCACGACAGGCCTGTGCCACGTCCACCGCGTATTCCAGAAAAATCACCGGATCATTGTAGGTAAAGGCCACGCTGCGACAACCCAACTCCCGGGCCGCTCGCGCCAGGGTTTCCGGCGCGGCGCTGTCGGCCAGCGTGTCCATCTCCCGTGATTTGCTCATGTCCCAGTTTTGGCAAAACTTGCAGGCCAGATTGCAGCCCGCAGTGCCAAACGACAAAACCGAGCTGCCCGGCAGAAAGTGGTTGAGGGGTTTTTTCTCGATGGGATCAACACAGAAACCACTGGAACGCCCATAGGTGGTCAACACCATCTGTTCACCTTGTCGTGCGCGCACAAAACACAGGCCCTGCTGACCATCACGCAGTTTACAAAACCGCGGGCACAGGTCGCATTGCAAACGATCATCATCCAGTCGGTGCCAGTAACGGGCTGGCACCACCGAGGCGGTCTTCATATTATTTCTCATCTTTTAAACCACTATACTTTATGATTATAGTTAAGCTGAAGGGTTCGTTAGCAGCTTGCTATAATAATGACCATGACTCACACACCGACAACAGACTCACGGGAACCCGCCGTGGCGGGGACATTTTATCCCGCCGACCCCTGGCAATTGCAGGATGCGATCCACGGTTATCTCGACGCCGCTACGAAAGCATCATCCACCACAGCTAACGTTCCCAAGGCCATCATCGCTCCCCACGCGGGTTACATTTATTCTGGCCCGGTGGCGGCCAGCGTCTACGTCCGCCTACAACCGGCACACGGAAAAATCACCCGGGTGGTATTATTGGGTCCCTCACACCGCGTGCCTTTTATGGGCCTGGCCACCAGCAGCACCGATGTTTTTAATACACCCTTGGGCGACATCCCCCTCGACCGTGCGGCGCTGAACTCGCTGGATTCCTTGGCGCAAGTCCAGTGCCTCGACGAGGCCCACCGTCAGGAGCACAGCCTGGAGGTACACTTGCCCTTTTTGCAAGCGATACTTGATGACTTTCAATTGATTCCGCTGGTGGTGGGGGATGCCAGTCCCGCCGAGGTAGCGGAAGTGCTGGCACGACTGTGGGGCGGGCCGGAGACCCTCATTGTGATCAGTTCCGACCTCAGCCATTTCCACGATTACGCCACCGCCCAGCGCCTGGATCGCCACACCTCGGAGGCTATCGAAACCCTGCAAGCCGAGGCCGTACACTCGGAAAATGCCTGTGGCTGTGTACCCGTCTCCGGCCTGCTGTACCTGGCCAGAGAACGTCAACTGCACGCCGAGACGCTGGATGTGCGCAACTCCGGCGACACCGCTGGCTCGAAAGATCGGGTCGTCGGCTACGGTGCCTATGCTTTCGATGAACAACCCCGCAATTGAGAAGTCGCTGATTAACATGTCTGCAACCAATACCAACCCCAGCCCTCTCTGCGAGGAAGAACATATCCTGCTGCGAGAGCTGGCCAAAAATGCATTGCAATACGGCCTTCAGCACGCCGCCGTTCTGCCGCTGGAAACCGCCCGCTACCCCCGTCTGCTGCGCGAACCCGGTGCCAGTTTTGTCACCCTGAAAAAACACGGAAAACTGCGGGGTTGCATGGGTTCATTGACGGCGCGCAGGGCGCTGGCCGAAGACGTCGCCCACAATGCCTACGCCGCCGCCTTTTCCGATCCGCGTTTTTCACCACTCACAGAAGCAGAATTCGTCAAACTGGATTTCCACCTTTCAGTGCTCACCCCGGCGGTGCCCATGAGCTTCCGCTCCGAGACGGATTTGCTGCGTCA
This sequence comes from uncultured Ectothiorhodospiraceae bacterium, assembly GCA_964401355.1. Classification (GTDB taxonomy): domain Bacteria; phylum Pseudomonadota; class Gammaproteobacteria; order SZUA-152; family SZUA-152; genus SZUA-152. The sequence goes on from CAYNYJ010000051.1 coordinate 14,201, forward strand.
ATTACAACCGGGCATTGATGGATTGGTATTGGAAGATGGAGCTCATCGCGGGACATTTTTACCCTCGGTGTGGGAATCTCTGCCCGAGGCGCAGCAGTTTTTGCAGCACCTCAAACAAAAAGCCGGACTGCCCGCGCATTACTGGTCGGACACCCTAAAAATCTCGCGATACAGCACCGACTCTTTCTGAGAGATGTGAAGCGCAGGCTTCGCCCTCATCGGATAAAGCCTGTCGCGAACAAACGATCCCACAGCAAGCTGACGGGGTATTAATGTCACACCGGCGACGGCCGGTGTCCAGGGGTTTCACCAAAAGTAGGCGCTCTTAGGCGACCTCTGGATTCTGGCCTACGCCAGAATGACGGCATTCGCAGCGAGCTGCGGGGAATTAAACCCATAGAAATTAATTACACTTTCCGACCGAGCCCTTGGCACAGATGCGCCCATCCAGCCAAATGGCATGATCCAATATCGCGCCAGACAAGGTCGCCATGCTCAGGCTCGCGCCTTGCAAATCAGCATTTCTCAAATCAGCATCGGTTAAATTGATACTGCTGAGATCGGCTTTCTGTAAGATCGCGTAAGCAAGATTCGCCCCGGTCAAATCCGCACCTGCCAGATCCGCATTGCGCATATTTGCACCCAGCATCGTCACCTGATGCAAAATAGCCCCCGAGAGATTCGCCCCCACCAGATTGGTGTACGCAATATCGGCACCAGACAGTTGTGCACCGCGCAAATCGGCTCCCCCCATATTGGCATTTCGCAGCTTCGCACCACGCAGGTCAGCCGTGACCAATTTCACTCCCTCCATCAAGCAGTTGCTCCAATTGACCCAGGGACTCGGCAGCGCATTGCAATCGGCGCTTTCCTGCGACGGCCAGGGTTGGTAATACAGGGCACCCATGACCAAGCTGACCAATATCAAGGTGGACAAAACACCGCGCAAAAAATAGTGGTGTTTACGCTGCACCACCGCCTCGGCAATCGCGGTCTTGATTTCTCGGTGGCGGATCATATCCTCCTCTTCCTGCTGACGTCGGCCCGGATCGTCAACCCGACGTTCATGCCTAGGCTGAGCACCTTCAGCATCCCGACGATCCCGTGAATTACGCTCATCCTCCCGCATGCGGGCAATTTTCAAACGCTCAGCCGCCTCCAGATCATCGGGATTGGCTTTCAATTCTTCGGGCACCAAAATAGGGACATCCGACACTTTCTGCCAAGTATGCTGATCCGTGCTCAGCTCATCGGTATCGTAAATACGGCCCAACAGAATAAATCGCGAAATTTGTGGCCCCGGAAACGGACCACGAACCTGATCGCCTCTGCGGGTGTACCATAGTTGTTTGTTCTGCATCCAATTCCCCATATGGCTGCCCAACGGCTGCCCGTACCTTCGCTTGAACCATCATTAATAAGAAATACGTATTTTGTTATCTGTCTTCCCGAATGAAAGATCGGCAGCTGATGCGAATATTTTAGGCCCTTGTTACCCTTTCGACAGAAAATCCCGTATGTTATTCATTCAACAACGTGCTTCTGAGCTGTCATTTGACGTAACCAAAACCATGAACATCACCGGCATCCAAAACCCGCTCAAGGTGGATTTGCTCGCCAAATTCCCGCAGGCGATCGTGGATGCCTGGAAAGTGGGGCAACTTCTCAACGCCACCGCCGTGACAACCTCAAAAAATGGCCAGGCCACCATTAACATCAGCGGGACTTTATTGCTCGCGCAAACCCAGTTTCCCGTGACGCCAGGGCAAGCCCTGAAACTGGAAGTATCCAGTCTCGCGGCGATGACGATACTGAGACTCATCAATACCACGGCTAACCCGGGAAAAGCAGATGCCGTGCCCCCCATCACCATCAGTCTGCTGGCACAACCCAGTTTGATCAAGCAATTATCGGTCGGCCTGCAACTCACCGCCCGTTTACCGTCCCCACTTGAAAACCCATCCACACGCACCGTACTGGAACTGGCCGGAAGTCGGGTCGCCGTACAATTATCGCAACCGTTGCCCGCCCACATCGGTCAACAACTCAAACTGGAAGTGGTGATTCCCGGGACCATTGCCGCACTTAAAATACTCACCGCACCCAGCCCCAGCGATAATATTCCACAGGCATTACGTTCAACATTACCCCGCCAAGCCCCGCTGCCACCGCTACTGGCCAACCTTGCACTGATTGCCAACAACAGCAAGATTTCCTCCAGCGGCTCACCGTCTGCCCTCCCGCTACCACAACCCGTAGTGGCACTCGTGCGCAACCTCGTCAACCATTTGCCGCGTATCGACACCATTAACAGCGGCGTTAGTTTCGGAACGAGTGCCGGAGTTAATACCGGTGAAACGATCAAACAAGCCATTGCCCAATCCGGGTTATTTTTGGAAGCTCGCCTTGCCCAGATCGCACAAACACCGCCGTTGCAACAGGCCGCACTGCCGCTTACTGCCAACATCCCCATCGACTTCAAAGGTGGGCTGCTGAGTCTGCTGATGACATTGTTCAGCCTCCTTAAAGCCTCGCCAACCACAACCACCGCCAGCACACCAGCAGCCCAGCCATCACCCCCGAATACCCCTGCGGCATTTGCGACGGCCGCACAAGCCACACTGCATCAACAAATGAATTTGCAACAAGCACTGACAGAACTGCTACGCAGCGTAAAAAGTGGCCTGGCCCGATTGCAACTGAATCAACTGGTCTCCAGCGCCCCCGAAGAAGAAGGTAAACGCAACTGGGTCATGGAACTGCCCGTGCGTAACGGGGAAAACATTGACCTTATCCAGCTCTGCATCGAAAAAGAAAAAAACCGCCAGCACAAAAAGAAGACCATCATGTGGTCTGTGACCTTATCCCTTAGCCCCAAGGGATTGGGGCCTATTCAAGTGCGCGTCAGTCTCGCAGATGAAATTATAAATACCAGTTTCTGGGCAGAAAACCCCAAAACCAAGATCTTTATCCACGACAATTTACAAACCTTGAAAAGTCGTTACCGTGAACTTGGGCTCAAGGTGGGCACTCTCAATACACATGAAGGCCGGGCTCCTGCTCAAACATCGGCCGATGATTTTCTGCATCACACCCTATTGGACGAAAATGCATGACTGACAAAAAACTCACGACCGCCGTCGCCTTACATTACGATGGCAAAGAGGCACCACAAATCACCGCAAAGGGAAGCGGTAAACTAGCGGAAGAAATTATTGCCCTGGCCAAGGAACACGGCATCCCGCTACAGGAAGATGCGGCGCTAATCAGCTTATTATGCAAACTGGATCTCGGTGATGAAATCCCCCAGCCACTCTACATCGCCGTCGCCGAGGTGATCGCCTTCGCCTATCTGTTAAGCGGGAAAGTGCCGGAAGATTTTGAACCCGCAGCGCATACACCCGAATAAAAACCAAGGTTTCAAGTGCCTTTTTATGGTACAGCCTTCCAAATTAAATCTGCCCTATTCCATTTAATGTCGCCGGATCAAGCGACAACTGAATGCCAAGCCCTCCGTACAACACCAAATTTAAAGTTTTTCAAACAACTTCCGATACTTGCTCTTGACCAGACACTTCGCTTAAACTGCCGCTGATGATGTTCCGCCAGATAAAAACATGCGCCTTATCCCTATGGATTTTATTGCTATCCATAGCGCTATTGTGTGCTCAGGGCATAACCCTGCATGTCCATAACCTGGGCCATGAACACGATCAACAACATGATCATCTTGCCGCCGAGCTAGCCGTTAAGCATTCACATCTGAGCGAAACCCATCTTTCGACGGACGCCTCCCACGGCGATCACCACGCCGAAGTCGTCTCGGAATTTGGTGCAAGTCCAGACGGTTTGCTGAAAAAGATATCCTATAACGTACTGACACTGGCGTTATTGGCCACGGTGCTGGCCTTACTTTTCCCCAGTTTTTATCAACTGATATTCCCGCGCCGTCGTGACATCGGCGTTATTTTTGCGTGGCAATATCGGCTCTCCCCCCCACTGCGAGCTCCCCCACTCTAAATCCCTTTTGCCGAATGGCAAGGTTGTTCGTGCCGATCTGAGCAAGGTCTGTACGTTGCAATGCTGCATATTTCTTAATGCTGTAAATTTTTCGTACGTGTTGTTCAAACACGTTTTAACAACGCGGCGTAATTGGAGTGAATAATGTTGAAATACTTGTTTTGCTGGATTCAGAGTTACTGGGCTCGGAAACGTCACCGGACTGTGGCGCTGGGGTTCACCTTGTTTTGCACCCTGCCGGGATTAGTGCTCAGCCAGCCGCAGTCTGAAAGGGTATTAACACTGGAAAACAGTATCCTGCGAGTGCTGGAAATCGCACCGGAAACACGAGGTGCAGAGGCCTTGATCAGTGTCCGCAAGGGCGCCCTGCAACAAGCAGGGGCGTGGCCAAATCCTCAAATCGAACTGCGCATCGATGACAAGATCGGTAAAAATGATGCATCTGGCGGCAATCAACTGACCCAGTTCGTCTTCAGCCAACCGCTGCCGCTGAATGGCCGTCTTGGCGACCAGAAAGCGATAGCGGCGGCACAATTGGACGCGGCACGGGCCGAACGCCACTATCAGCAATTACGCCTGGAATCCCAGGTCGCACAACGCTATCACAGCTTGCAATTAGCCACCGACCGTTTGCGCCTGGCGGAACAACGCCTGCAACTGGCAGATGAATTGCAGGAGGTCGGCCGACGACGGGAACAAGCCGGAGAGCTGTCCCGGCTGGAGCGTCTGCGGCTGGACCTGATCCGCGAATCGGCGCAACAAATCCTCGATAAAATGGAAGGTAAAACCAACGAGGCACTAAGCCAGTTCCGCGCTTACCTCGACTTGGCACCGAAGACCACTCCACTGCTGTCGTCACTCGCGCCCTTTGGCCCCATCCCGACACTGGCGCAATGGCAGGCGTATTTGCCCCAGCACGCAGCCCTGTTGGCGGCGCAGCACCAGCTTGAAGCGGCACGATCCGGCGTAAATCTGGCCCGCACCGAGCGTCTGCCCGACCCCACCCTGCGCCTGTTCCGTGAGCGCGATTACCTGAATGGGCGTGCGCAGGATGTCACCGGTATTGGCATTGGCATTTCCGTGCCGCTTTGGGATCGCAAGACAGGACGCCTGAGTGAAGCCCGAGGGCAAGTGTCGCTCGAACAATCGAAGCTGCAAGTGCTGAAACGGGATCTGGCCAGCCGTCTGCAACAAAGTTATTTGCACCTGAACCATCTGATTGAGCAAGGCAAACACTTCAAAATTCGCGTATTCGAGCCCGCACAACAGGTGTTTGATCTGACTCGCAAGGCCTATGCCAGTGGCGAGGTAGAGATCCTCTCCCTGATCGATGCCAACAATACCTACTTTGACGCCCGCGAGCGCTATCTGGAATTACTGCAAGAAGCCTGGCTGGAGGCCGCAGAATTGCGCCTGGCTGCCGGACGTACCCTTGTAACCGCCCTGCCTAACACACAGGCGACCACCAAACAGGATAACCAATCATGAATAAACCACTGATCACCACGACCTTTATTTGCGCCCTTTTGGGCATGCCGGCATTGAGTTTCGCCGCAACACTGCAACTCACCCCGGCACAGCTGGCCAACGTCAAACTGACCACCACCACGGTGACCAGCCGCGAGAATCTGTCGCAGTTGAAACTCAACGGCATTCTCACCGCGGATCGCCGCAAGACGCACCGGGTCGCACCGGTGGTAGATGGTGTGGTCACCACCTTGCGAGTAGTGGCGCATGAAAAGGTGCGCAAGGGCCAAGTGCTGGCACAGTTACGCAGCCACAGTCTGGGCCAGGCGCAGGCCGACTATCTGGAGGCGCTGGCACGCTTTGAACTGGCCAGGGCAGAACGCAAACGCATCGAGGGCTTGTGGAAAGACGGCGTGGTAGCCGAGAGTCGTTGGCTGAAGGTGGACAGCGAGTACAAAAGCGCCCGCGCCACCCTGGAAGCACGGCGTCGGCTATTGTCGCTGACCGGACTGTCAGATCAGCAAATCGGACGATTGGCAAAGCAGCCGGACCAATTGGCGGTATTCGATCTGATCAGTCCCATCAATGGACTGGTCACCGGCGTCGATGTCGAGGCCGGGCAACTGCTGATGGCCGGACAAGCGGCTTTTCATGTCGATGATCTCAGCAGCCTGTGGGCTATGGTGAAGATTCCTGTAGCCAGTTTATCGCTGGTCAAGACCGGTGCAATGGCTGAAATCCGGGTGCAGGCCAATCCCGGCAAGGCCTATCGCGGCAAACTGGAATCCCTGGGCAGCGAAGTGGATGCACAAAGCCAGACCCTGGCCGGTCGCATCGTACTGGCCAACCGGGATGGCCTCCTGCGCCCCGGCATGTATGCCGAAGTCAGTCTCAGCGCTATCACCCGTCAAGGCTTGATGGTGCCAGCCAGTGCCGTGTTCCGGGTCGGTGACCAGAATTATGTCTTCAAGGCCCTGGGTGGCGGCCGCTTTGAGCCGGTCGCCATTAAAACCGGGCGTCAGGCAGGTAACTGGGTGCCGGTCATCAGCGGTATCGCGCTCAATGCGAGTATCGTCAATGGCGGTGTAGCCGAACTCAAATCTCATTGGCAGTATCAGGGAGGCGAATAAATCATGATTGCTTCTCTGATTCGTTTTGCGCTCATCCAGCGGCTGATGCTGCTGTTGATGGCGGCGGCGCTGACCGCGACGGGATTGTGGGCCTTCAAAAGCCTGCCCATCGATGCCTTTCCCGACATCGCCGCACCACAGGTGCAGATTATCGTCAAGGCGCCGGGACTGTCACCCACCGAGGTAGAAAGCCGCATCACCTTCCCCATCGAGGTGGAGATGCAGGGTTTACCGCGACAGACAGTGTTGCGTTCCACCACCAAATACGCGCTGAGCATTATCACCCTCGACTTCGAGGATGGCACCGACATTTACTGGGCGCGTCAGCAGGTCAGTGAACGCCTTAATCAGGTGTGGAGCGCGTTGCCTCAAGGTGTGGAAGGCGGTCTTGGCCCCATCACCACTCCGCTGGGCGAAGGCTACATGTACCGGGTGGAAGGTGAAGGCTACAGCAACCAGGAACTGCGCCGCATCCAGGACTGGGTGATTCGCCCACGTCTGCGCACTGTCGATGGCGTGGCCGATGTCAATTCCCTGGGCGGTGAGGTGAAGGTGTTTGAGGTGGTCGCCAATCCCGAGGCTCTGTTCGCACATGGGTTAAATTTAAATGATCTTGAAATGGCGTTGGAATCCAACAACCGTAACGCCGGTGGCGATCGTATCAAGCGCAATAATGAAGTGTTGCTGGTGCGCACCTCGGGGCAGCTACGCGGTCTGGAAGACATTCGCAGCATTACCGTCGCCAGCCGTAACGGTATCCCGGTGCATATCAGTGACGTGGCCGAGGTACGTATTAACTCCCTGACCCGCTACGGCGCGGTGACCGCTGACGCCAAAGGCGAAGTGGTGACCGGGCTGGCCCTGTTACGTTTGGGCGCCAACAGCCGCAGCACCGTGGATGGCGTCAAGGCCGAACTGGAAGCATTGAAATCGGCGCTGCCCGAGGGCGTGCACATCGTGCCCTTTTATGACCGCACCGAACTGGTTACAGCAGCCGTTTGGACGGTAGAAAAGGCCCTGGGTGAAGCGGTGATTCTGGTGCTGATCGTGTTGATCATCATGCTCGGCAATCTACGGGCGGCGCTCACCGTGGCGTTGATTCTACCGCTGTCGGTGTTGTTCACCTTTATCATGATGCGGCTGTTCGGTATCAGCGCCAACCTCATGTCACTGGGAGGGCTGGCCATCGCCATCGGTATTCTGGTCGATGCGGCGGTGGTGGTGGTGGAAAATATCCACACCCAACTCGCCCGCGCCCCCAAAGGCGTCAGTCGTCTGCATTTGGTGTATCGCGCCACCCTGGAAGTGGCCACGCCGGTGATAAGCGGGGTGCTGATCATTATCGTGGTGTTCCTACCACTGTTCAGTCTGACCGGCCTGGAAGGCAAAATGTTCACGCCGCTGGCGGTAACCATTTCCTTCGCCTTGATCGGCTCGCTGATCCTCTCGTTCACCGTCATTCCAGTACTGGCCAGCCTGCTGATGAAAGACGGTCACGAGGGTGATGGTCGGGTATTGACGGCCTTAAAAACCGCTTATCGCCCAGTGATGTTGTGGGCCTTGCACCATCGTAAAACCGCCGTGAGTGGTGCCGTGGTGGCACTGATGATGGCGCTTTCGTTGTTCCCTCTGATCGGTAAGGAGTTCATGCCGGTAATGGATGAAGGCACCACCGTGGTGATTATCGAAAAACTACCCAGCATTTCGCTGGAGCGTTCGCTGGAACTGGATGTCCCACACCAGACGGCGATGATGGAGTTGCCCGAGGTGATCGGCGTGGTATCACGCACCGGTGCCGACGAGCTGCGGCTTGATCCCATGGATTTGCATCAGACCGACCATTTCCTGATCACCAAACCGCGCGATCAATGGACCCGCAGCGTGGCCGAATTTGAGCTGGCATTACGTGAAAAGCTCGATGATTTCATTGGCATCGACTACGCTTTCACCCAGCCCATCGACATGCGCGTCTCAGAGATGCTCACCGGGGTGCGTGCTGCCATGGCGATCAAACTGTACGGGGATGATCTTAAAATACTGGAAGCAAAATCTAAACAGATTGAGGCTCTGGTGAACGAAGTACCAGGGGCTGTGGATGTGTTCCGCGGCCAGCTATCCGGCCAGATCTATCTGCAAATAGATATCAAGCCGCAAGCCATTGCCCGTTTCGGGATCAATGTTGAAGACATCAATCGCTTAGTGGAAGTCGCTGTGGCTGGCAGCGTGGTCACCGAAGTGATTCAGGGTAACCAACGTATCGGCGTGTTGTTGCGTTACCCGGAACGTTCGCGCAATTCACCCGCCGCCATTGGCGCATTGTGGGTGGAAACACCGGGCGGGGAAAAAATACCGCTGAGCAGCCTGACCAACATTCGTGAAGTAGACGGGCCGGTGGCCATCAATCGTGAGTCGGCCAAACGTCAGGTGGTGGTGCAGGCCAATGTCGAAGGACGTGATGTGGTGGGCTTTGTTGAAGAAGTGCAAGCCACCATTGAACGCGAAGTGCAATTACCACCGGGTTACTACGTGACCTTTGGGGGCCAGTTTGAAAATCAACAACGGGCGGCGAAACGTCTGGGTGTCGTGGTGCCCATCGCCATTGCGCTTATTTTTGTGATGCTGTTTGTCACCTTCCGTTCACTGCGTCAGGCGGGTTTGATTATTCTCAACATTCCGTTTGCGATGATCGGCGGCATAGTCAGCCTGTACCTGTCCGGTCTGTACCTGTCAGTACCCGCCTCGGTGGGTTTTATCACTCTGTTTGGTGTAGCGGTACTCAACGGCGTGGTGATGGTGAGTTACTTTAACCAGTTACGCGCCACCGGACGTAATGTCTTGCAAGCCGTGCAGGAAGGCGCGGAACGACGTTTACGACCGGTGCTAATGACGGCATTGATCGCCAGTTTTGGCCTCATGCCCCTGTTGTTTGCAACCGGGCCTGGCTCTGAATTACAACGGCCCTTAGCGGTGGTGGTGATTGGCGGCCTGTTCACCTCGACATTACTGACCTTGATTTTGTTACCCACGTTATACGCTTGGCTGGAAGGACGGCCAGCGTCTCAATCTCAATCACCACAAACTGCGGAGGAACGCGCATGAAACATTTAACACTCATCGTTCACACCAACGTCCAGCAGGACCTGGCCGACCAACTGCGCAGTCTGGATCAAGTGCCAGGCTTTACCTTTAGTCATGTCGAAGGCCACGGCGTACAAATCGAAGACGATGCCTTCCTGTCGGCACGAGACAAAGTGGTGGGTTACACACCGCGAGTACGAGTGGATATCTTACTGGAAGATGACGACGTGGATTCAGTGCTTGATTCACTGCGCAGCACAGGCTATGGCGTGAAAGGACACGGTATTTTCTGGGTCACTGCGGTTGACCAGAGCGGACGCCTATGAATATTTTTCACCTTAGAGACACAAAAAAGATGTTAACAAAACCGAAGTCGTTTTCACTGATTTTTACTGTGATAACAGGGCTATTTGCCTTTGCCCTGTTATCACAATTCGCCTATGCGCACGGCATGTCCGAAGCTGAAAAACTGTCCATTATCGAAGGTGGCAACATGAGCTATCTGTGGTTAGGTGCCACGCACATGTTGTCCGGCTACGACCATCTGGCCTTTGTGTTCGGAATTATTTTTTTCCTCAGCACCTTTCGTGACATTGCCAAATACGTCACCGCGTTTACCCTGGGGCATAGTGTAACCCTGATCTACGCCACCTTTAACGGCATTCAGATGAACTACTTTCTCATCGATGCGGTGATTGCTTTAAGCGTTTGTTATATCGCCTTTGCCAATATTGATGGTTTCCGAAAATACCTCAATATCAACCCACCCAATATGTTGTGGATGATTATTGGCCTGGGCCTGATTCATGGTTTCGGTTTGTCCACCCGCTTACAGGAACTGCCCTTGAGCGAAGATGATCTGTTGCTCAACATCATCTCGTTTAATGTCGGCATTGAAATTGGACAAATCAGTGCGCTTGCCTTGATGTTGATATTGATTGCCGCCTGGCGAAAAAGCCACGCCTTCAAAACCTTCAGCCTGGTGGCAAACTATGGCCTGATCCTGATGGGAGGCTTTCTGTTTCTCATGCAAATGCACGGTTATGAGCACACCACTAATCCAGAGGAATTTATCAGCAGCGCGGAAGCTTCCCAGCAAACTGGAACGGCTGCCTTCGTGGCGACAGAAGAAAGCCTCAATGAACGCGTGCCTGTTCAATGGCGTGACACTATCAGCATCACCATTCCCGCCAGAGGCGACAAAGAATACAAGCTTTCCCTTGAAAAAGACGCCTTGCTTGAATTTGCCTGGCAGACCGATGGCACTGAACTGTTTTTTGATTTCCACGGCGAACCCGCTGGTGATACCACAGGTTATTTCAAAAGCTTCACAAAAAGCACCAACAATCAGGCAAGTGGTTCTTTAACCACCATCTTTGCAGGCACTCATGGCTGGTACTGGAAAAACACCAGCTCATCCCCTGTTGTCATCACATTGCAGGTCAACGGTGACTACCAACGTTTGGACTCAAAAGAGACCGTAGAATTCATTGAACCGGCGCCGAAATTAACACCTCGCGACACTCTTGATTAACAGCGTGAATTCAATTTGTAAGTGCAACTCTGACTCACGGTAAGAGGGCAAGCTGC
>CAYNYJ010000052.1:0-24624 GCA_964401355.1 uncultured Ectothiorhodospiraceae bacterium
CAGCACTCAGCACTCAGCACTCAGCACTCAGCACTCAGCACTCAGCACTCAGCACATCCCCCAGCAGTTAACTCCAAAATAACGTATCATTACGGTCTTTTTTCGTGGCCCTCAAGTGGGCCACGAACCGTTAAATGGGAAGGTCTATGTTGCAACTGCGCGGTGCCGCTGCACTCTCTGAATTTCGTCTCCAAAAACTCTTGGACGCGGCGCAGCGGCAAGTTCCTGAATTGGCCATTATTGACGCTGTCTTCGTGCATTTTGTCGATCTTCACAGTACTCTCGGCACCGAACAACATGCTGTGCTTGAGCGACTGATGCAGTACGGTTCAGCAACGAATCCGGCGGCAGCCGATGATCAACCCCCACTCCTGTCTTTATTAGTGGTGCCACGTCCGGGCACGATTTCGCCGTGGTCATCCAAGGCCACCGATATTGCCCACAATTGTGGGCTTGGCGAAATTCGTCGTATTGAGCGGGGAGTCGCCTATTCGTTTGCCACGGCCGAGGGCGGGGCACTGACGGATCATCAACTGACGCTGATCAAACCTCTTATTCACGACCGCATGGTGGAGCAGGTGCTGGACAGTATCGAGGATGCCGATGCCCTGTTTGCGCAGTCTGAACCGGCGCCCATGGGCACGGTGGATATTCTTGAGGGCGGCCGCGAGGCCCTGGTGCGTGCCAATCAGCAACAGGGTTTGGCACTGGCAGAAGATGAAATCGATTATTTGCTGGAAAATTTCCTCGCCCTGGAACGCAATCCCACAGATGTGGAATTGATGATGTTTGCCCAGGCCAACTCGGAACACTGTCGCCACAAGATTTTCAATGCCGACTGGATTATCGACGGCAAGCCGCAATCGCATTCGCTGTTCGGGATGATTCGCAACACCCACAAACACCATCCCGAAGGCACCTTGTCGGCGTACAAAGACAATTCAGCGGTGATGACCGGTAGCGCGGCTCAACGATTTTTCCCGGAAACGGAAAACGGCCAGTATCGCCATCACGATGAAGATGTGCACATCCTGATGAAGGTGGAGACCCACAATCACCCCACTGCGATTTCACCCTTTCCGGGCGCGGCCACTGGCTCCGGTGGCGAGATTCGTGACGAGGGCGCCACCGGTCGTGGCTCCAAACCCAAGGCCGGGCTCAGTGGCTTCTCGGTGTCTAACTTGAATTTGCCGGATGCGCCGCAACCCTGGGAGACAGATTACGGCCGTCCCGGGCGCATTGTTTCGGCGCTGGATATTATGCTGGATGGCCCCATCGGCGCGGCGGCGTTTAATAATGAATTTGGTCGGCCCAACATTTGTGGTTACTTTCGAACGTTTGAAGAAAACGTACCGTCGGCCGGTGCCAGTGACAAGGCAGGCGGCAAAGAAGTGCGCGGCTATCACAAGCCCATTATGCTGGCAGGTGGCCTGGGTAATATTCGCGCGGGCAATGTGGAAAAAAATGTCATCCCGCCGGGGGCGCAGCTCATCGTGCTCGGTGGCCCGGCGATGTTGATTGGCCTGGGCGGCAGCGCGGCCTCTAGCATGGCCACCGGCGACAGCCACGAAGACCTGGACTTTGCCTCGGTGCAACGCGGCAATCCGGAGATGCAACGCCGCGCGCAGGAAGTCATCGACAGCTGTGTGGCGATGGGCGACAACAACCCCATTATTTCCATTCACGATGTGGGTGCGGGTGGTCTGTCCAATGCCATGCCTGAGATCGTGCATGACTGTGGCCGCGGTGCTCGCTTTGAATTGCGCATGATTCCCAGTGACGACCCGGGCATGTCGCCCAAGGAAATCTGGTGTAACGAATCGCAGGAACGTTATGTGATGGCCATTAGCCAGGAGCGCATGGCGGAGTTTGAGGCCCTGTGCGAACGTGAACGCTGTCCCTTCGCGGTGATCGGCGAGGCCACGGAAGAAGAACAATTGCTGTTGGGCGATGGTTATTTTGACAACACGCCCATCGATATTTCCATGGAAATCCTGCTCGGCAAGCCGCCCAAAATGCTGCGGGATGTGCACCACAAAACTTTTCATAAACCGGAATTCGAGACCGCCGGTATTGATGTGATGGACGCGGCGATGCGAGTGCTGCGCCTACCGACGGTGGCCGACAAGAGCTTTCTGATTACCATTGGCGACCGTACCGTCACCGGTATGGTGACGCGCGATCAAATGGTGGGTCCCTGGCAAGTGCCAGTGGCGGATGTCGCCGTTACTTGCAGTGATTTTAACGGCTATGCCGGTGAGGCCATGGCCATGGGGGAGCGCACCCCGATTGCGTTGCTGGATCATGCCGCCTCGGCACGCATGGCGGTGGGTGAAGCGATTACCAATATCGCTGCGGCGAGTATTAACGAACTGAGCGATCTCAAATTGTCCGCCAACTGGATGGCCCCGGCGGGTCATCCCGGTGAAGATGCCGGGCTGTTTGAAGCGGTCAAAGCGGTGGGCATGGAACTGTGTCCGGCCCTGGGCATTGCCATTCCGGTGGGCAAGGACTCCATGTCCATGAAAACCGTCTGGCAGGAAGGCGACGAGGACTGTCGTATCGAAAAATCGGTGACGGCACCGCTGTCGCTGGTGATTACCGCCTTTGCCCCGGTGCTGGATGTGCGCGACACCTTGACCCCGCAGTTACAAGACGGTGGCGATCTGATTCTTATTGATTTGGGCAAGGGTGCGAATCGTTTGGGTGGGTCTGCCCTGGCGCAGGTGTATAAACAGATAGGACATCATGCCCCGGACGTGGATGATGTCGCGGCGCTGAAGGCATTTTTTACCGCGATACAGACGTTGAGCCGCAAGGGTTTGTTGCAGGCCTATCATGATCGCTCGGACGGCGGCCTGTTGGCGACGATTTGTGAGATGGCCTTTGCCGGCGGTGTGGGTGTCAACATTACGTTAGACGCTTTGGTTGACGACAGGAGTGAAGATTTGTTGGCCGCACTGTTCAATGAAGAACTGGGTGCGGTGATTCAGGTCAAACATACCGATACTGACGAAGTGCTGGCGTGCTTGCGTGACTGCGGTTTGGGCAAACACAGTTTTGTGATTGGTGCGCCCAACGAAGATAACCGCATTAGCTTCAGTTTTGATGGGCGCGAAGTGCTGGCTGAAGACCGCATGGTGTTCCGCGCCGCCTGGTCTGAGACCACCCTGCACATGCAATCCTTACGTGACAATCCTGAATGCGCCCAACAGGAAATGGAGGGCCGTTTGGATGCGCAAGATCCGGGTTTGAATGTCTCGTTGAGTTTTGACATTAGCGACAATATTGCCGCTCCGTTTATTCACACAGGCACTCGCCCACGCATGGCCATTCTGCGCGAGCAGGGTGTGAATGGCCAGATTGAAATGGCCGCGGCCTTTGACCGCGCCGGCTTTGAGGGCATTGACGTGCACATGAGTGACATCATCGCTGGCCGTGTCTCGTTGGCCAATTTCAAGGGTATGGTCGCCTGCGGTGGTTTTTCTTACGGCGATGTTTTGGGCGCAGGCGAAGGTTGGGCGAAGTCGGTGTTGTTCAATCGCAGAGCGCGTGATGAGTTCGAGGCCTTTTTTCAACGCGACGATAGCTTTGGTCTCGGCGTCTGCAATGGTTGCCAAATGATGTCCAACCTGCACGAGCTGATTCCTGGCACCGAGCTGTGGCCACACTTTGAGCGTAATCAATCCGAGCAGTTTGAAGGCCGTTTGTCACTGGTTGAAGTGATGCCCTCGCCCTCGTTGTTTATGTCCGGCATGGTAGGCTCGCGTTTGCCCATCGCGGTGGCTCATGGCGAGGGCCGTGCGGTGTTTGTAAAGGGTGCAAAGGGTGTACAAACGGTCATGGACGCGGGCCTGGCGACGCTGCGTTATGTCGATAATCAGGGTCAAGCGACCGAACGTTACCCTGCCAATCCCAATGGTTCACCGCAGGGTGTGACTGGCCTGACCAGCAGCGATGGCCGATTCACCATTATGATGCCGCACCCGGAGCGGGTATTTCGTAGTGTGCAATATTCCTGGTCGCCACAGGAATGGGATGAAGATGGCCCGTGGTTACGCATGTTCCGTAATGCGCGGGTGTTTGTTGGTTAATCAATGCATTGCGTGTGTTGAGTAAAGAATGTGAGGCTGTTGCCGCTAGGGTATTTAATGGATAGGGGCTAGTATCTAGTGGGCGAGGGGCTGGCAAAGCCCCGGCCTTGGCTGTCATTCTGACCTTTATAACCTAAAGGTCGCAAGTGCCCCAGAGGGTGTGTGCTTGGATGACGAAAAAGAATGAATTTTTTCCCTAGAAACTAGTTCCTCGAAACTAGACATTAATGACAGGAACAACATGGTCAGTTTTCTAAAAAAGGTGTTCGGTACGGGTGAAACAAAATCTGCGTCTCGACCTGGGGCTGATGAGAGTCTGGTGTCCGAGAATTTGCCCATCGCCAAATTGATGGAATTGTTTCGTTATTTTCCGTTGGGCGAAAAGGTGCGGTACTACCCGGAATATCAGAAAGAAGGCGCGCTGGAAACCATCGTGTTGGGGTACAGCGTCAATGAACAACACATTTTTTCCCCTATTGATATTCGATGCACCCTGGAAGGGGAGCGGGATGTGTTGCAGGTCACCACTGATGGTGAAGAACGATTGATTCGCACCATTGACAGTTTTAGTCTGCTTATTCCCTTTAATCAGGCGGATGAAAATAAGCGTGATTATATGCGGCGTGCGGAGCTGGGCCCACGTGGACCTTTTCGTCGGCATAACACGATTACTCTTCTGGCCTGTTCAATGGGTGGCACCTTGAGCCAAATCGATACCGTGGTACGTGCGGTGATACCGCTTAAAGACGGGATTTATGCGGGCCATCAAGTCGTGGTGCTGGACGTGTCGCCGAGTTCATTGACGTTAACGGATCAACGCCAGCATTATCGTTTACAGACTGATCTGCCAGCAACATTGACCGTGCGGGATGGCGAGACCCATGATTGCACGTTGATGGATTTTTCCGAGGAATCCGTGCAATTGTCATTTGCTAAAATCAGTGCGGACATATTGGCGCTCTCGGAATACCGGCGTCTGACATTGAACTTTGCAGTGGCCGCGGGGGAACGCAATAAACAATATTCGCTGGATGGTGTGATGTATCGTAAAACAGAGAACAGTTTGGTGATGAAGCTTCAGGGTATTTACAAGGATGGCAAACTGGAAACTCTGGGTCTGGTTGATATATTGGATATTAAGGCCAGCCTCTTGCAGCACCCCGCAACCCAGCAGGCATTACAGGCTCAACGCGGTATTTAAATGGTTTCTCCTACCTTTCTTCCTGCGGGAAGATGCCTTTGTGTCCTTCATTCGATAAGCATAATATATTTTCAACGATGCGGGTAAAGCGCATTGTTAAGGAACCTCTGATTGATGAGTCGCGTTTGTAAATACCATTGATCGTGAATTCCGTTACTTTCTGTCTTTATTGTTCACGATACTTTTCATTAATAACAAGGCGAGGGAAAACGTGGACGAGCGTTTACTGCTGTTGCTGAATCAAACCTTGGCCACACCCTGGCTGGATATCTTTTTCGCCTGGATTTCACAGCACCTGCTTTTTTCCACACCGCTGTTGTTACTGGTGTTGGCATTTTTTGCCTGGCGGTTTGGTAAAGACGGGGTTAAGTTCTGGATGCTGACGATATTGCTGATTACCCTGGGTGATCAGCTGGGTGGCCTGATTAAACACCTGACAGAACAGGCGCGTCCCTGCGCAGCTTTGGGGGAAACGGTGCGCCAGGTGAATACGGTATTTTCCATTAATTGCAGCCGGCGATTGAATGGCATGCCTTCCAATCATGCCTTGAATTTCTTTTTGTTTGCGGTTTTTACCGGCTATGTATTGCGCTGGCGCAGCTGGTGTTGGGGGTTCGGAATTCTGGCAGCGTTGGTGGCGTTGTCGCGTGTTTATCTGGGCGTGCATTATCCCAGTCAAATATTGACGGGCAGTGTGATCGGCGCAGGCCTCGGTTGGGTAGCGGGGTGGTGTGGGTTGACGCGTCTACCCTTGATGCAACGCATTGCGGGTGCCAGTCAGCTTAGACCTTGAACTGGGATATGCGATTGCGCAAAGCCTCGGCCAATTGATTGAGCCCTTTGGTGCCGATGAAAACGTGTTGGGTGGATTGGTTCGTCATTTCGGCCAGTTGCGCGACGGTGGTGATATTCTGGCTGACCACGTTGGCCACTTCCGACTGCTGTTCTGCCGCGCGAGCGATGTGATCGGTCATTTCGGAAATACGTGAAACTGCCTGGGTAATCGCTTCCAGGGATTGCCCGGCAGTGGTGGTTAATTCGATGGTGTTGTGGGCGATGTTTCGGTTTCTCTCCATTTTTTGCACGGCCGCTTCGGCATCTTGTTGCAGAGTGACCACTTTATCCTGGATTTCCTGGGTGGATTGCTGAGTGCGCGAGGCCAGGGTGCGAACCTCATCGGCCACCACCGCAAAGCCGCGGCCTTGTTCGCCGGCTCGGGCGGCTTCGATAGCGGCATTGAGCGCCAGCAGATTGGTCTGTTCGGCCACACCACGAATCACGTCAATGATCGAACTGATGCCTTGAATATCGTTACCCAGCTTTTCAATGACGTCGGCGGCAGCCTGGGTTTCATCGGCGAGTTCGCCCACGGATTTTAAGGCGTTGCTGACAATACGTTGACCCTCGGCGGTTTCTTCATCGGCGCTACGTGCCGCATCGGCGGCCAGCTCGGCATGTTGTGCCACTTCCTGTGCATTCATGGACATTTCTTCCACCGCCGTGGAGATTTGCTCAGTTTCGGCATTTTGTTTTCGGATGCTGCCTTCTGCACTGGATGAGGCGTCGGCCATTTCTACGGATGATGTCGAAATCTGATCCGCTGAATCCAGCACCTGACTTAACAATTCTTGAATATTGGCGGCAAAATGATTGAAGGCTCTCGCCAACTGCGCAACTTCATCCTCGCCATGTACGCTCAAACGCTGCGTTAGGTCTCCTTCTCCTTCGGCAATATCCTTCATCGCCGCGACGGTAATTTTGAGTGGCTTGCTGATCAGTTGTGTTGTAATCCAGGCAATGCTGATCCCCACTAACAGACCGATGAACAGCAGGATGCTGATAATGTGAGTGGTGGATTCTGTTTGTTCGATCAGGCTTGCGCTGGTGGATTCAATATTCTGGCGTTGCTGTGTTACCAGGGCGTTTAAGAGTTCATCAATTTCTTCCAGCAGAGGGCCAATTTCGGTGCGGATTAAAAAGGCATCAGTACGCGCTTTGGCACCTTGGTGAATCTCCATCAGCAGTTCGATATTTTCTGCGTAGCGGGGTAAATTATCGTCAAGACTGACGACGGCTTCCTCTTGCTCAAAGGTCAGCAGGCCATCGTATTCGCGGGTGATTTTTTGAGTCAGGATAACAGTCCCTTCCATGAACAGGCGGACGTTGCTCAAAATAATAGGGTCGCCAAACATTAAAAAGATGCGCACATTGTTGAGCACATTGGTCCAGGTGTAACGCAGTTCCTGAATGTCGATAAACAGGCGTTTACGTTCCTCATTGGCCTCTTCGTCAGCTTCCGAGAGGACCATGTCACTCATGACTTGCACGATCTCTGCACTAATCGGGTTCAAATTCGCGCTCGCAAAGCCCAATGCGGTAAAATTCTCCGTTTGCACTTCCGTGAGTCGAATCATGCGCTCTTCATAAGCCTTGAAGCGGGCCACGCGTTCTTCGATTTCAGCCAGCAGGGTCTGGGTATCGCTGTTCTTTAGTGCTATTGGGGTGTTTTTTAGGGCCAGTAGTTTTTCGTCGATAGCGGCGAGATGGTGCTGATAATTAACTTTGTGCAATTTTTCCTTGGTGAGTAGAAAAAATCCCAGGTAAGTGGCTGTTTCTTTAAGTTCGGTCATCAGTTCCATGGAGGCAATGAGTGTCGGTTGCACTTCTTCGGTGACCGTAACGGCTTTTTCTTTGATGTTTGCCAGACTAAAAAGCGTGTTGCCGACCACGACGACGAGCACCATGAGGATGATGGAAAATCCCCCTAGTAACTTATGGGAAATGGTGAGTTTGGAAAACAATTTATTCATTGGGATCACAACTACGTCCTGGCAAATGATGGCTGGTAAAGAACACATCGGCGACAAGGAAAAAAAATTTAGTATTTTTAGAGGTTTACCAGTATTTACTTGCGCCTCCCTTTGGGGATATTCGGTCAATTTGCATAAGCCGATAACATGTCGCAACTACTGCTGAACGTAGCAGTTGGGCATGAGTCGAAACTCTGCTTGGCTGTGTGTTGCGTTTTACGGAAAGTGTTATTAGAAATGTTCCGGAAAATTACTGAGAGGTTAGGTCATGCGTCCCGCACTGCTGTTTCAAGTACTGGATAAAGAATTTGCCAGCACCGTCCACGGTCACCACACGCCGGTGATGCTGTGGGGGCCGCCCGGGGTGGGAAAATCGCAAATGGTTGCCCAGGTGGCAGAGCGTCACGGCGTACCGGTGATCGATATTCGTCTTTCGCAAATGGAGCCTTCGGATCTGCGTGGCATCCCCTTTCGGAACGGTGACCGGGTGGAGTGGGCACCACCGGCGATGTTGCCGGACGCTACCCGTCACGGTGAGCAGGGCATTCTGTTTCTGGACGAAATTACCTCCGCACCGCCCAGTGTTTCGGCGGCGGCTTATCAGCTGATTCTCGATCGCTGCCTGGGGGAATATCGGGTGCCTGAGGGCTGGGCTATTTTTGCTGCCGGTAACCGTCAGGGGGATCGTGGGGTCACCTACGCCATGCCCGCGCCGTTGGCCAACCGTTTTTCGCACTACGAGGTGGAAACGCATCTCGATGATTGGGCCGCCTGGGCCTATGCCCACGGCATCGATGATCGTGTGATTGCCTTTTTGCGGTTTCGTCCCGAGCTATTGTTTGATTTCGATCCGGCCCACAATCCTGTCGCTTTTCCCTCGCCGCGTTCCTGGGAGTTTGCCCACCGCGCCCTGCAAAAGTTCGCCGATCAGCCTCAGTTGATGCAGGGGGGCTTGCAGGCCTGCGTGGGTCCGGCGGCCGGTATTGAATTACACGCCTTTGTGCAGAACCTGGATCAGTTGCCGGATCTGGAGGCCATTGTGCGCGGTGAAGAGGTGCCGGTGCCGACCGAGACAGATTTGCAATACGCGGTGGCGGCGGCCTTGGTGGGGCAGGCGATTCGCAGCAAAGATACCCCCGAGGCGCAAACCGTCCACGGCCATATTCTTGATTACGCGGCGCGTTTTCCGACCCGTGAAATGGGGGTGATGCTGGTGTCGGATATGCATCGTGCCATCGGCCAGGATTTATTTGCCGTGCCGGCGTTTGACGCCTGGGCGAAACGTATCGCCGATGTGATGTTATTCAACTAGAGGAAAGGGCAAAGATGAAAGAGAAAAGAGGCGCCCCTTTTCCCTTTTCCCTTTTCCCTTTTCCCTTGTATCTGATGTTAAAGCTCACCGCTGCCCGCACCAAACTGATCCTTGACAAACCCTTCCTCGGTGCGTTGGTGCTACGCTTGCCAATGGAGGAGGGTGATCCTAGATGGTGCCCCACCACCGCCACCGATGCGCGCACGTTTTATTTTAATCCTGAATACATTGATGCGCTGAGCAGCGAGCATTTGCAGTTTGTGCTGGCCCATGAGGCCTTGCATTGTGCGTTGTCACACTTTGCCCGTCGGGGGCATCGTGACAAGAAGCGCTGGGATATGGCCTGTGATCTGGCGGTGAATGAGCTGTTGGTGCAGGACGGATTGAAACCACCGCCGGAGGCCTTGGTGGACATGGGTTTTGAGAATATGACGGCGGAGGAAATCTACCCGTCGTTGCAGAATGAAATCGAAGCGCCCATGGATCGGCATCTGTACGATGAACAGGACGAGGCCGAACACGCTCCGCGCGAGATGCAGGGTAAGCAGCAGGAAATCACTGCGGATCAGCCGCCACGTGAAGGCGGTAGCGGGGGTGGAAAAGAAACGGAAAAGGCTCGTTTGGGCGGCCCGCCGGCCGCCTTGACACCGGATGAGCGCGAGACCTTGAGCACCCAGTGGCAGCAGCGCTTGGCCGGTGCGGCGCAAATCGCCATGCAGGCCGGAAAAATGAGCGGCGCAATGGCGCGGCTTATCGACCATCTGCTGCAACCGCAATTGCCGTGGCGTAATCTGCTGGCCCATCACGTCACCCATCTTGCGCGAGACGATTACAGTTATGCCCGACCCTCGACGCGGCGCGGCGATCCGGTGGTGTATCCCAGCCTGCGCAGCGCGCAGATCAATGTCACCGTGGTGTTGGATGTCAGTGGCTCAATGACCGATGAAGAATTGCGAGAATTTCTCAGTGAAATCGATGCCATTAAAGCCCAGATGCGAGCCCGCATCCTGTTGCATGCCTGCGATGTGAAATTGGCCGAAGATGGCCCCTGGTTGTTTGAGCCCTGGGAAGAAGTGACTCTTCCACAGGCATTTATGGGCGGTGGCGGCACCCGTTTTACGCCGGTTTTTGAATGGCTGGGAACACAGGATCAGACACCGGATTTGTTGATCTATTTTACCGATGCGGAGGGTGAGTTTCCCGCACAGGAACCGCTGTTCCCGGTGTTGTGGTTGGTGAAGGGAAAACAGCCGGTACCGTGGGGCAAACGGGTGCAGCTTAATTAGTTTCTAGTTTCTAGAAACTCGATACTTGATACTCGCTCCTCGGCACTACTCTTACCATCCGCGAGACGTAAGTTCGCCATTGTGTTTAGGAACAACGACAAAACATGAACCTCTCCCCCGAAGACAGTCTGCGTCTCAACGTCTTGCTCAAGCAGGACTTGCAGGCGGTGCGCATTGATGAATCCAAAATGGTGGTGTTTGCAATCACCTCCAACGGTGAAGCCAGTGTTGCACTGAATCCCAATTGTCGTGATGAGCCGTATTTAAAACAGGTGCGCGAATTGTTTTCCAGCGAAGTGCTGGGGTCGCCTGGTGGTTATCCCGTGTATCTCAAACGCTGGACGCGGATGGGGCAGGCGCGTGAAAACGATAGCCTGCATAGCCTTTTGAAGTTAGGCGAGCCAGAAGCAGTGGTCGCCGTGGTGCATGCGCCGGGCCTCACGGCAGAACTGGCAAGGCTGGCCTGGTGGGCGATGCCGGAGGCAGAAAATGCGCGCTGCATGTTGGCTTCACCGCAAGTGGCGGCTGCTGATATTGGTCGTGAGCTGGCTGAGTTCCTGATCGAATACCTGCCGTTTGAAACGGAGCCCGAGGCCATTTTCAACAGTGTACGCCTGGTGTTGCAACCTGGCCTGGTCGATGAGGCCGTGCGCCAGAAATTATGGCAGCGCGCGACCCGCAAAGGCAGTTTTTATGTGGGGTTTTTACAGGCCATGCCGGATGACCTGCCAGAAATTGCCGCTGCGCATTCGGACTATGCAGCGGTAACGTCAGCATTGTCACCTCTGTTGAAAAACGGCAACGTGGTGGCGAAACAGTTATGCCGGGTGATGAGCCCTGCGGGTCAGGCCTTTCTTAAAACCGTGATTAACGCCATGGAGAAACTCGCCGATGAGGCCGCCGCCGTGGCGTTGTTTGAGGTAATGGGCGGTTATTTTCGGACGGCGTTGCCGGTGGGAATTGCCGGTGCGGCACAGGGCGGGAAGAACAGTGAAACCGCGGTGGTCTTTGCTCAGGCTTGCGTCGATAACTCGGATCGTTGTCCGCCGCCGATAACGGAAGTGTTGCGATTGTTACCGGAACAGCACACGCATTTATCGGCGATGGTGGCTTTGTCATTTGCCGGTGAAACTCTGCTGGATTCTTTTTTTTCTCACTCCGACACGGTGGGCCCATTGATGCGTCGTAAAATGACGCCGTGGACTGCGCCGATGATGGAACAAATTCAGCGCTTGCAATAATGATATGTTGTGCTTTATGGGTAAATCGTCAGAAATAAAGAACCGGAATTTCTATACTCATCAAGGCGCGCGAGCGGCGATCATCAATGTGTTTCCTTTCTGGGGGCTTATTTGTGCTTTTTTAGAGTTTTGTGAATTTTGAGAAATTGCCGCTTATTCATACCGGCCTGGGATGCCATGCTTTTGATGAGATCCCACGTGAATGGTGCTTTTGGGCAATCGACAGTGACCTTGAAACGGCGGTCTTTGGTATCTTTCACCCACTGTTCGTGAGAACCTTTTTGGGTTCTCTTTTTAAACTCTTCATGAGCAAGGATATTTTTTACATCTTTATAGGTAAGTGAAGAGTTATTTCCGCCCATCGATCACTGATGGCAATTCGAATACGGCGTTACAGGTAGAGGTTCATTAAAGAAGCGATACATATTATTTTTCAGGCCGAGGCAGCGGGATAGGCCGCAATGCAGATAGTATTTTGCCCATAGGCTTGCGGGAGCTTTCCGGTTCATAAAATAATCCGCATGTTCACGGTCTTCACCAACTAGAGCATCAAATACGTATTCAGAGATCATTTCACGCAACTTCATTTCTACCTCTTCAAAGGTATCGCCTTGTGCAGCTAAATTGAGGTCTAGGCATACAGCATGCCACTGATTGGTTTTATTTTCGGCATAACAACTCAAAACAAGCTGGGTCGCTTTCATCGCCATTCTCCGGTTACTTCCGTTGGTTACTAATGTAACGGCCTTTCCTGGCCTAAATTGAGCTATTGCGGCTCAATTTCTAATGAATTTGATATTAATACAGCTTATACATACATATATGCGTCAAGAATTATGCGTAATGCATAAGTGAACTGTAGCAGTAAATACAATGTTTAGACAAGTTCGGGGCCTCCCAGTATAAAGATTTCCGACACTTTGTAATCGTAGATTCAGCATCATGGAGTCCGTTTCTCGCCTGAATGCATCCTTGCTAGCTTAGCAACCAGGAAACGATGTTTAATGACCGGTCGTAGGAATGAAATCCAGTACATCACCTTTGTTCATGCGGGTGATGTGGTTGGCGAGATTGAGAGTGATGTTGCGCATGATGGTGAAGCTGATGCGTGGCTCGCGGGCCAGCAATTCCTGAAAGACATCCCCGTTGATTTGCAGCAATACCGAGGATGCGCGAGCAATGGCGGTGGCGGTGCGGTTTTGCTGACTAATGAGCCCGATCTCACCGAACAGTTCGCCGGGTGACAGTGAATGAATGGGGCCTTGATCATGGGTGCGTAACTGGATATCACCGGATAACAGCACGTACATGCAGGGGCTGCTGTCACCTTCCACGAACAGTGTTTCGCCATCTTCGACGCGTGCGGGTCGGCAGATTTTTTGAATATGCGCATATTCATCGGTCGATAAACCGGCAAATACCGGCAGTTTCTGCAAGATGGCGGCGATGTTGTAGTTGTCTGAGGGCATGTTTAATTTTGTTGTAGTAGGAGATTCGCAATAGGGTGTTACTGTATCTTCGGCAGCGAATCTCCAAGGTTTAGGGTTAACCGGCTGTTTGGCACTGAGAGCGAACATGATAACAAATGAGAAGAATAGTGGGGATAAACAATTGATTCAATGGAATGATATTCGTACCGTACTCTTGGATATGGATGGCACTTTGCTGGATCTGCATTTTGATAACCATTTCTGGTTGGAATATATGCCGCGTCGTTATGCCGAGGAGCGGGATATTAGCTTGCAAGACGCGCGCGAAGAATTGATGTCGCGCTATAAACTGGTTGAAGGCACCATGGACTGGTATTGCCTCGATTATTGGTCCGACAAGCTGGGCATGGATGTGGCGGCGCTCAAGCAGGAGGTGGATCACCTCATCGCCGTACATCCGCAGGTGGTGGAGTTTCTGCAGGCGGTGAATGTCAGTGGTCGGCGACTGGTGTTGGTCACCAATGCCCACATGAAGAGCCTGAGTTTGAAAATGGAACGCACTCAGTTGGCCGGGTACTTCGACGCGATCATCTGTGCCCATAATATTGGCGTGCCGAAGGAGGATCCGGGTTTCTGGAGCCGCTTGCAAACGGTGGAGCCGTTCGAACGGGAGCAAACCTTATTGGTGGATGACAGCCTGTCGGTACTGCGTTCGGCACTGGAATATGGCATGGGTGCCTTGATGTGCGTGCATCGCCCCGACACTCAATTACCGGATAAGGATGTGGGTGAGTTTTCGGCAATCCACAGTTTTGCCGATATTATGCCGCCGACGGAGTGAGTCGTTCGCAAATCGTTGGCCACAGATGACTGATTATTTTTTCGTTATTCTGGCCGGTGTCCGTATGACAATACTGCGTGTTTCAGCACGTCTTTTTATTCGTATTCTTTGGCAAATTTCTCGAAGCGCTTATCCCAGCCCTTATAGCGTTTTTTGCAGTATCGGGTGAGTTGGTCGAAGTCGTGGAAATACAGCTCAAAGCCATCTTCAGCGGGGGCATCGAACTCGCAATAGTCATTGCTGTGCTGGCGGCAGACGTGGGGGCGTTGGTCGTAGATGCCACAGCGGCCGTCTTTTTGCAGGTGCAGACAGGTGCTTTCCACGAGTAAATACCAGCCATCGTCATCTTTGTAAATGCGAATATTGTCGTGGGAAATTTGCCACAGCATGTGATCGAAATCATGCATCGAACGAGGTGTTTCCAGCTGCTCGGTAATGTAGGTGCAGCATTTGGCACCATCGCAAAAGCCGCATTTGTTCTCGGTGGTGATCCTGATGCCGTTGAAGGTGGTTCTTGGGGACATGGGAATGTGCTCGTATCGACGGGGTTTCTGTATAGCAAGAGGCATTTCAGGCTGCCAACGTGGCGACCAAAGGCGGCAGTTTACCAGTATTCGGGCTGTGCGGGGCTTTTCGCCATGTCCGGGTCTCCTTGGCAGCGACTATCGTAGTGGGCAGCGTGGTTCCAGACAGGTATAATGCGGGGCAATTTTGCCGTGAGTATTCCCATTGTGTTGCGCGTTGCCGCGAGTGATTGGGTCAGAAGATGTGAGGGTTTGAAATGCCGATTTATGAATATGAGTGCAAGGCCTGTGGTCACCGTCAGGAGGCCATTCAGAAAATGAGTGATGATCCTCTCGTGGATTGCGCGGCATGTCACAAATCTGAGCTGAAGAAATTGATCTCCGCTGCGGCCTTTCGCCTCAAAGGTGGCGGTTGGTACGAAACCGATTTTAAGAGTGGCAGTAAAAAGAATGTTGTCAAAGATGACTCTGGTGGCGGTTCCGGTGGGAGTTCCGGCAGCAAATCCAGCGGTAGCGTCTCCAAGGCCTCGGGTGGTAGCAGTACCGGTGGCTGAGGTTGCCACTAACGGGGCTACGGGTTTCGCGGTCTTTCATTTCTAGGCCGCCGATTCATTATTCATGAATAGATGCGAACATAAATATGTGGGCAAACAATACGTGGTCAAACAATATGTGGTCAAACAATATGTGGTCAAACAATAAATGAAGCGCTATCTCATTGCTGGCTTGTTGGTGTGGGTGCCCCTAGGGGTGACTGTGATGGTCATCAATCTGCTGGTGGGGATAATGGATCAGACTCTGCTCTGGTTACCTGAAGCCTATCAGCCGGACAAATTGCTAGGCTTTCATGTGCCGGGGCTGGGGGTACTGTTGTCAGCGATCATCGTTATCGGCACCGGGATGGTGGTGGCTAATCTGTTTGGCCGCAAACTGGTTCAGGCTTGGGAACTGTTGCTGGCCCGCATCCCCTTGGTGCGTTCTATTTATTCCAGCGTCAAACAGATTCTGGAGACTGTATTTTCTTCAGGGCAGGCCTTCCGTAAGGTCTTGCTGATTGAGTATCCCCGCAAGGACCTGTGGATACTGGCCTTTCAGTCGGGTACCACCCAGGGTGAAGCGCAGGCCAGAACCGGCGTGGAGGTGGTCAATGTTTTCATTCCCACCACCCCTAATCCCACCTCTGGTTTTTTTATCATGGTGCCTCGCTGCGATGTAATCGAGCTGGAGATGAGTGTGGACGATGGCCTGAAGATGATTATCTCCGCCGGGGTGGTGGTGCCGGACTGGCAGCCAGGGCGGAAATCAGGGAACAGTGACGACAAGGCCAAGGTGGTTTCGGCGTCAGATGCCTGAGAGTTTCGCTTTGCCCTGGTGATCTTTTGCGGTTGACAGCGACCCACGGGCGGTTTGGGTCGCAGGCTTAAGTTGTTGGCTGTAAGTTGCGAGCTTCTTGCAAGTAAAGGCCCCAATCCGTACCATTCCCGCCTTTCTTTAATTTCGACACACAGACAGGACAGAATGACCATGCGCAGCCATTATTGCGGCCAGATTAATGAATCCCATATTGACGAAACCGTCACTCTTTGTGGTTGGGTGCATCGCCGCCGTGACCACGGTGGGGTGATCTTTATTGATCTGCGGGATCGCGAGGGGATTAGCCAGATTGTGTTTGACCCGGACACCGCTGAGGCTTTTGGCCTAGCGGAGAGCGTGCGCAATGAATTTGTGCTGAAAGTCGTCGGCCGGGTGCGCAAGCGTCCCGAAGGCACCGAAAACACTGAGATGCCCACCGGAATGGTGGAAGTGCTGGGCAAGGAGCTGGAGATCTTCAACCGCGCCGAGACCCCGCCGTTCATGCTGGATGTGGACGATGACGAGATCTCCGAAGAGCATCGCTTGCGCTATCGCTACATCGACTTGCGCCGTCCAGCGATGTTCAAACGCCTGAAATTGCGCGCTGAAATCGCTCGCACATTGCGCCACTCGCTGGACGATAAGGGTTTTATGGAGATTGAAACGCCGATGCTGACCGCCGCCACACCCGAAGGCGCGCGTGACTATCTGGTTCCCAGCCGTACCCATCCCGGCCAGTTTTTTGCCTTGCCACAGTCGCCACAGTTGTTCAAACAATTGTTGATGATGTCCGGCATGGACCGTTATTACCAGATCGTGCGCTGCTTCCGCGACGAAGATTTGCGTGCCGATCGCCAGCCCGAATTCACCCAGCTCGACATCGAAGCCTCGTTTATGGACGAGGAAGAGCTGATGACCTTGATGGAAGAGATGATGCGCGAGCTGTTTGCGAAGGTGCTGGAAGCGGCCCTGCCCAATCCTTTCCCGCGCATGTCTCACGCCGAGGCGATGCAGCGTTTTGGTTCCGACAAACCCGATCTGCGTATTCCGCTGGAATTAGTGGACGTGGCCGACCTGATGCAGGACGTGGACTTCAAAGTCTTCTCTGGCCCCGCCAAGGATCCCAACGGTCGCGTCACCGCACTGCGTCTGCCCAAGGGTTGTGAGCTGACCCGTAAACAGATCGACGATTACACTAAATACGTCGGCATCTACGGCGCCAAGGGGCTGGCTTACATCAAGGTCAACGAATTGGCCAAGGGTCGCGAGGGTCTGCAATCGCCGATCCTGAAATTCCTGCCGGACGACACCATCGACGGCATCATGCAACGTGTGGGTGCAGAGGATGGCGACCTGGTGTTCTTCGGTGCCGACAAGGCCAATATCGTTAGCGAGGCGCTGGGCGCCCTGCGGGTCAAACTGGGCCACGACCGCGGCCTGATTGACGCCGGTTGGAAGCCATTGTGGGTGGTGGATTTCCCCATGTTCGAGCGTGACGCTTCCGCTAAAGATGGCCGCTGGACGGCTTTGCATCATCCGTTTACGGCACCCAGCGAGGCCGATATCGACAAGCTCGAATCCGATCCCGGCAAGTGCCTGTCGCGGGCCTACGACATGGTGCTCAACGGCACCGAAGTGGGGGGTGGCTCGCAGCGTATTCATTGTTCGGAAGTGCAGGCGACGGTGTTCCGTCAGCTGGGTATTTCTGACCAGGAGGCGCAGGAAAAATTTGGTTTCCTGCTGGACGCCCTCAAATTCGGTTGTCCACCGCACGGCGGTATTGCCTTTGGCCTCGACCGCCTGGTGATGCTGATGACCGGTGCCTCCTCCATTCGCGAAGTGATGGCCTTCCCCAAGACCCAGTCTGCCGCTTGCCTGCTCACCAATGCGCCGTCCACGGTGGATGATATGCAGCTGCGTGAACTGGGCATCAAGCTGCGCAGCAAGCCCAAAGTGGACACGGATGCGGCTGCGGAGGAATAAGCGGTTACAGGGTGGGCAATGCCCACCCTACGGAGGGGCGAGGAAAATAGGACGCTGTGTTTTGCCTGTCCCTCGATACTCGTCCCTCGTGACTTTATCCCCGGTTGTACTCTAAATCCAAAGTGATACCATGTCTCAATTGACGTAAAGAGAAATTGTCAGATGTCTGCAAATCCCATCGAAATGCAAAGTTTCACCGCTCTGGGTGAAGATGAAATTCAAGCGCGTATCGTCGCTGCTAAGGCGACGCTGGGCGATCGTCTGATTATTCTGGGGCATCATTATCAGCGTGAGGAGGTGTTTCAGCACGCCGACGTGTCGGGTGATTCGCTGAAACTGTCGCGCAGTGCGGCGGATTCCAAGGCTGAATACATTGTCTTTTGTGGCGTGCATTTTATGGCTGAGGTGGCGGACATCGTTTCCCGCCCTGAACAGATTGCCATCCTGCCCGATCTGGCCGCAGGCTGCTCCATGGCCGACATGGCCAATCTTGCCAATGTCGAACGTGCCTGGCGTGAGTTGTCTGAAGTGTTGGAGCCGGACGAGCAGATTACGCCGATGACTTACATTAATTCGGCGGCAGACCTGAAGGCTTTTTGTGGTCGCCACGGCGGTATCGTTTGTACCTCCACTAATGCACGCAATGTCTTGGAATGGGCCTTTGAACAGCGCGAAAAGGTACTGTTTTTCCCGGATCAACACTTGGGACGCAATACCGGTTACCGCATGGATATCCCGCTGGACGAGATGGTGGTGTGGGACTACGATTTACCGTTAGGCGGGTTGACGTCGGAACAAATCAAAAAAGCTAAAATGATTTTGTGGAAGGGGTTTTGCTCGGTGCATCAGTTGTTCACGCCCGAGTATATTGACGAATTCAAGGAAAAATATCCAGAAACGCAGGTTATTTCTCATCCCGAAGCATCCTTTGAAGTGTGTCAGAAATCCGATTTCGTGGGTTCCACCGAGTACATTATCAATACCATTCGTGATGCCGAAGCCGACACCCGCTGGCTGGTGGCCACCGAGCTAAATTTGGTGAACCGCCTGCATGAACAGTTCAAACACCAAGGCAAAAACGTCCACTTCATGTCCGGCACCGTATGCATGTGTTCAACCATGTTTCGTATCGGGCCCTCGTCGTTGTTGTGGGTGTTGGAGAATCTGGTCGAAGGCAAGGTGGTGAATCAGATCAGTGTGCCCAAAGACGAGGCCGAGCAGGCCTTGCTGGCGCTCGACCATATGCTTGAAGTGTCTCCCTGATCGCAGCGCTTTGAGTGGCGTTGCTGGCTAAGCGTTAATCGATTTTCAGGATTCGTTGCTGCGGTCTAATTGCTGCACGGCCTGCATGCAATGCAGGCTGAGGGTGCCCAGACTGGTTGCTGTCTGTGACGGGTTTTTTTCTTGGGCAGAAAATTCCAGTGCCGCCGCAGCTTCGGTAATTTCCGGGAAGCCAACACTCCCCCCCACCCCTTTCAGTTTGTGCGCCTCCATTTCCAATTCATGCCACTGTTGGGTCGTCGCGTAGTGGATCAGGTTCTGCAAATAGACCGGCAATTTTCGGATGACCCGTTGTTTGATTTCGAAGAGTTTAGCGACGATTTCATCTCCCGATAGTGCCTGTTTCAGATCGGCCGGCTGTTGGTTGGCAGGGAGATATTTCGCCAAGGTTTGGGCGAAGACCGAACGGTCGATGGGTTTGGTGAGGAAGTCGGAAAAGCCCATTTGCAGGCATTGCTGCTGATAGCTTTTCATGGCATTGGCCGTCAAGGCAACGATGGGTGGCTGGTAGCCTTCAGCACGCAATTGCGCGGTGGCATGCAGACCATCCATCACCGGCATCTGAATGTCCATGAGGATGAGATCAAAGTTATTTTTCTGGGCCTTGTTGACGGCGATGGCGCCATTGTCGACGATGCTGACTCGCAGACCCAGCTGTTCCAGGTAGTAACTGATCAGCCCCTGATTGTCTTTATTGTCTTCTGCCAGCAGCACGTGGCCACTCAGACGCAGGTCTTCATAGTCGGTTTTCTCGGTACTGCATTCGCCGATCTGCTCAGTATTGTGGATGATGTCATCTGCTTTAATGGGGCCGCAGTCGATATTGACGGTAAAGCAACTGCCTTCATCGGGGACACTGCGAAGTGTGACATCACCGCCGAGCTTTTGCGACAGTTGTTTGGCGATGTACAGGCCCAGGCCTGAGCCGCCGAAGCGACGTGTGGTGGAATCATCGGCCTGTGAAAAACGTCCGAATAGGCGTTGTTGCTGCTCTTCATTTATGCCGATGCCGGTGTCATGCACGTCAAACTGCAATTGTTCGTCATCCTGATTCCAGTTTATTTCAATACGTATTCCCCCCTGTTCGGTGAATTTTACGGCATTGCTGCACAAGTTGAGCAGGATTTGTTTGAGTCGTGTGGGGTCGGTGTGGATGATGCCCGGAAGGGGGAAATGATGTTCGATGTTGAATTCCAGACTTCGTTCTGTGGCTTGCATGGCCGCCACGGCGTTGACATCGTTAAGCAGAGAAAAGAGTGGAATGTCGAGCAATTCAATGTCCAGTTTTTCTTCCTCGATTTTGGACAGGTCGAGGATTTCATTGATGAGACCCAGCAGGTGTTTGCTGGTGCGCACGATGGTGGCCACCGCGTTGGCGCTGCGTTGGATATCCAACGAGTCATTATGCAGGGCATCGGCATAACCAATAATGGCCGTCAGCGGGGTGCGGATTTCATGACTCATGTTGGCCAAAAACTGGCTTTTGGCAATATTGGCGGCCTCGGCTCGTTCATTCATGAGAGTAAGTTCCCGGGTGCGTGTCGCCACGGTTTTTTCCAATGCCAGATTTTGCCGGTTAATGAGTTGATACAGAGCATGATTTGCCAGGGCATTGGCAGTACTGAAAAGAATCATCGACAGCAGGTTTAGGGGTGCATCGAGTAACTCACCGTCGTCACCTGCCAGCAGTCCCACGAACATGCCGACGACCTGTGACCGGGTGCTGATGGCGTGCAGGATCAGTGGCGCCCCGTGGGTGCTGGTGACTACCACGGCGCGGCTTTGGTTTATGGCCCAGCCAAAGGTGCCTTCCTCAACTTGCTTGTCGATTTCATATTGCAGTTCGGCCCGCAGATCAGGCGGGGAACACTCGCTGAGTTTGAACTCGAAGGTTTCCTCATCGACTTGCATGAATGCCAGAGCGTGGAATTGACGCAGCTGGGCAATATGATTCAGCGTTTCGGAAATAATATCGTCCGCATTGCCTTCCTTGCCAGGGCTGTCTTTGACCTCGCTGAGGTTGGCACCGACTTCCAGTGCATGGATAAACCATTGGTGCAATGAATGGGCTTGAGACGAGGGCATTATGTGTCCTGCCGTAGCATCGCACGCACGGTTTCATCACATTGTTGGGTGAGTTGCTTAATGGTCGGCGCCAGTATGCTGGGCGAGAGGTCAAGCTGCTCCCAGGCCTTGTTGTCGAGCGCTGGCACCTGTTTTTCCCCGCTGCTACCGAGTTGCAAGGCATTGGTAATGATGTCGGCAAGGTGCACGATGGCGGCATCACTGTTGAGGTTATTCATGCTGGGGCGATGGTGGTAGCGCACCGCGTTGACGATGGGGGCTGGCAACTTCCACTGTTGCAACAGGGCGTAGCCCACTGCGGCGTGATCAAAGCCGATGATTTCCCGTTCGACTTTGAATAAAAGCTCACCGGTCTTGGCGGCCCGCTGTAGAGCCTCGCTGGCTTGTTGCGGGATTTTTGAAAACATCAGCACCCGTCCGATGTCATGTAACAGGCCTGCAACGAACAGGCGTTCGGTGTTGGGTTCACGTCGATAGCCAGCCAGCGTGCGCGCACAAATGCCGCAGGCGATACTGTGTGTCCAGAATGACTGCATGTTGACGAGCTCGCTGGAGATGCCATCGAATATTTTGAGCACCGATGTCGCCAGTGTCAGTTCGCGCAGTTGTGCGGTGCCAATGACGGTGATTGCTACGCCAATGGTGTCGATTTTTGACGGGAAGGCGTACAAGGCGCTGTTGGTGATGCGCAGCAGCCGTGCGACCAGCCCGCTGTCGCTGTGCAGGATACGTTCGATATCGCGGTTGGAGGAGGCGGAATTCTCTATCGCTTCCACCAGTTGGTAATAAACAGTGGGCAGGGATGACAGCGAGAGGGTTTCTTTGACGATGCGTTCCGGTGTCCAGCTCATGGGTGTTGCTTTGCGCTGTTTTGTTGGGCTTGTTGTAATATAACCAGTCGGAACAGCTCTGCGATTGCCGGTTGGCTGAGTTCTGTGTGCCGGAAGCGTTCTCGTGTGCGCGCTTCCGCTTCGGCCAGTCTAGCCGGGTCCAGTTCGACCGGGTCGTCACAGAGGGTGATGTCATCCCCCTCTACGTCTGCCTCGGACAGCCCCCAAGCGCGAAACATTTTCAAGTGTTTCGCTGTGAGCATCACGCCAGCCTTGAGCAATATTCGCCCGGTGTGATGTTGAGCATCGGCGCAAAGCACCATCTCAGGTTTCAGATCATCCAGGTTCAGTAGGGTCATGATGGGTGTGGGTCAGCCTTTAAGTGATGTTGTGAGCGTGGCGAGTGTTATTTTAGAAATATTTTCTACAGTATGCCGTCAAGAGTGAAGGATTCTTAAGTGGAGATATCCTATAAAAGACACTCAAAAACACCAATTATGCGGTGTTTTTGAGTGCTATTGAACTGCAGCTCTGTCAGTTAAAAGCCTGTCCCGGTTTTGCGCCCGCCATTTTCAGGATGGATGCCAATGGACAAAATCCGGTAAACGCGGCTTGCGTCAAATTGGCGCCCACGAATGCTGTCAGCCATAACCAGTTGACTGAATGGTATTGTGATAATGCCAAACTGGCCAGGACGACGACGCCGGCAAAGGCAAAAACAATCTTATCGATACTCATTATAAAACCCTCAAATTTGACAGACAGGTACACTTTTCAGTGGATGACGGTGTACCCAACGCGAGTTACCGTTCAAATATTAGCAAATTCAGTTATTTCTGGCGATCTTTCTGGCAAGGATTTGTTGAAAATGTCTGAGGAGTCCAAATTGAGTGAAGGAATCAAAGGTTTTCACTCGACAGCCGATAACAAAGGGAATAGTGAACATTGGCGCTAAAATTTATAACCGACTGTATTTATTGGAGAAAATGGATACAAGTAAAGGCAGGCATAAGCTGGCGTCAGGCCCAGGCAGCCGCGGCAGGGAGCGGCATGCTTACGAGCGGTACCCGATCAATCTGGCGGCGCTGGTCAGCTCTCATGGATCGGTAGCCAGCCGTTGCGTCGTTCGGGATTTTTGTGTGGGTGGTATGTACATTGCCTGTGAACATGCGCCCGTGGGCGCCAAAGTGGCACACCTGAGTTTGCCGCTCAAAGATGACCAGATTAGTATCGAATGTTGGCTGGAGATTGCTGGCAATGTTCATTCATTGAGTTTTATCGCGCAAGTTGTTCGTCAACAGGGTGCGGGTTTGGCCGTACGGTTCTTAAATTCCGATCTGGAAGCACTACAAATTCTATTGAATTATGCCCAATTCTTCTCTCAAAAGGGGAGTCAACAAAACGGTGCTGATGCGCAGAAGGCTTCACTGAGTGCGGAAAATTTCAAGGGTAAAAGGGCTGCGGACATCATTGAGTACTGTAACCAAATGGCGAATGATGCGGCCGTCAGTTTGATCGTCAGATTTCATGAGGAGTGGATTATCTGTTCGAGGTATCGAAGGTAACATCAGATATCACGGAACAGAATGCCTATTTCGATGTTTTGAAAGCACTGAATAATAGCAAAGACATGCTGAGTAAGGATTTCATTACGGCGGTTGAGAATCAGGTCAAATGTTACGTGCCTTCAATCCTCCAGTTTGTTGACGAAGATAGTGCGCCGGTCAATGTCAGTACCTTGTCGATTGTCAACGATGAGGTATTTGATGATTGGCTAGCCGATACCGCTACCATAGATTCCGTTGAGTTACGCAATAAAGCCGTGTTTTATTGATCTCGATCAATTCAATCTCATTAATAATGTCTGCGGAGACCAGCTGCTGAAAGAAGTTTCCGAATTGTTGTCCGGTAGTATTGCAGAGCATTGGCTGCTGGCTCGGCTCGGGAGTGATGAGTTTGGGTTGTTGATGAGAGACTGCGTGTTAGATGATGCTCTGGATTTTGTCGAGGAACTTATGGAAACCATTCAAGACTATCGATTGCACTGGGAAGATAAACGTTTGTCGACTGGTTTCAGTATTGGTCTTGTGCCGATGTCACATCGCAGTGAAGCGTCCAATGAACTATTGCAAGCGGCAGAATCCAGTTGTGGCGTCGCCAAGGAAATGGGCGGTAACCGTGTCCAGCTCTACAGTGCAAACCATGCGGGCTTATCCAGACGTCGTGAGGCAATGAAATGGGCAACTGAAATTGACCATATCCTGGATGAAGAAACGTTGTATTTGCGTTGTCAGCGTATTACTACCCAGTCGCCTGAAAAGGATACTGCTTCTTTTTAAAATCCCGGTCGTCA
>CAYNYJ010000053.1:0-4803 GCA_964401355.1 uncultured Ectothiorhodospiraceae bacterium
ACGGTGGATTTAAGTAACATGAGTAGTATTCATTATTAGTGACTTGTTAGTATATTATCTCTCGGCCTGTTTTTGCCGAGGACTTTATCCACATCGTTTTTTTAAAGTCTGGCCGGAATGTGTGTCAAGTCAGGCTAACTGATCATCCGCAATACGATATTTCGGGTCTTCGATCACGTTCACTTCCACCAGGTCATCGGCATTGTGCAGTAACTTTCGGCACTCGGGGCTGAGGTGCCGCAGGTGCAGACGTTTGCCTGCTTTCACGTAACGCTCGGCCAGGGCATCGATGGCCTCGACAGCGGAGTGATCGTAGACACGGGAAAATTTGAATTCCACTACCACGTCATCGGGATCGTTTTTCACATTGAACAGGTCGCCGAAGTTTTTCACGGAGGCAAAAAACAGCGGGCCGTGCAGTTCGTAGACCTTGCTTTCCATGCCGTTAATATTTTCATTGTTGAACGTGGTGACTTGGATATGTTTTGCATGTTCCCAAGCGAATACCAGTGCGGAGATGATCACGCCGACGATCACGGCGACGGCCAGGTCGGTAGCGACGGTGACGGCGGACACCAGAATTAGCACGAAGGCATCGGAGCGCGGCACTTTTTTAAGAATGCGGAAGCTGGACCATTCAAAGGTACCGATGACCACGATGAACATCACTCCCACCAGTGCTGCGATGGGGATTTGTTCGATCAGGCCGGAGGCGAACAGGATGAAGCCGAGCAATGCCAGTGCGGCGGTGATGCCGGATAAACGACCCCGACCACCGGAATTCACATTGATCATGCTCTGGCCAATCATCGCGCAGCCGCCCATCCCGCCGAAAAATCCGGTGACCACATTAGCGGTACCTTGGGCGACGCACTCTTTGTTGCCGCGGCCGCGGGTTTCGGTGAGCTCATCGATCAGTGTTAATGTTAGCAATGATTCTATTAACCCTATGGCAGCGAGAATGATGGCGTAGGGCAGTATGATCCACAGGGTTTCGAGGTTGAACGGTACCAGCGGTAAGCTGAATTCTGGCAGGCCGCCGGCGATGGAGGCGATGTCGCCCACGGATTGGGTCTCTAATCCCAGGCCGATGGCGAGCAGACTCACTACCACGATGGCCACTAGCGAGGAGGGAATGGCCTTGGTGAATCGGGGCAGGAAGTGAATGATGGCCATGGTCAGGGCGATCAGGCCCAGCATGATCCACAGGACATTGCCGCTCATCCATTGCAGGACGCCGTCGGCATCGGGGAGTTGAAAGCTCTTTAACTGCGCTAGAAAAATCACAATCGCTAGGCCGTTGACGAATCCCAGCATCACCGGGTACGGCACCATGCGGATGAATTTGCCCAATTTGAACACGCCCGCGGTTATCTGAATAATGCCCATTAACACCACGGTGGCGAACAGGTATTGCACGCCGTGGTCGGCCACCAGTGCCACCATCACGACGGCCAATGCACCCGTAGCGCCAGAGATCATCCCCGGTCGACCGCCAATGCTGGCAGTGATTAGCCCCACCATGAAAGCGGCATAGAGTCCGACTAAAGGGCCAACGCCCGCCACGAAGGCAAAGGCCACCGCTTCGGGCACCAGCGCCAGGGCGACGGTGAGGCCGGACAACACATCATTTTTGATGTTGCGGGTGGGCGCGGCGTGGGGTTCGAACATGGTGGCCTCGGTGAGAAGAATAATGCGGCGAAAAGGGCGCGTATTCTACGCCAGCCACCCGGTGGCGGGAAGGGCTGGAGCGGATTGAATGCTAAGGCCCAGTGCTCAGTACTCAGTACTGGCGTCTTCAGTGTATGGCGGGGTTATAAAACGGGGTGATTTTGCGTGTGACGGGTTGTGCGCGGGTTTGCGACTGGTTCAGAGGTGGCCCCGAGTGCCACTAATTCTCGTTAGTGTCGCACTTGGAAAATTTGCGATTCCCTCCAATTTTGTTAAATAAGGGAGCACGGGTTATGGACAGTTAACCACTGTGCCAGTACGTGGTTGCCCGGAAACCGGTGATGGTCTGTGGATTGATCCGACGTCCAGTGTTCGCGACAACTTAAAATAGCTGAGCTATAGCTGGACGTAACACATTGACAGAATACGTCTCCTCAAACGTACGTTCACAACATTCAACCCAATTTAGTCCGCGAGCCATTCCCTTGTGGATTCAATTGATCGCCATTTCTGCATGGCTTGATCTCACTCGTCGAAGTGTCCGCGGCTAATGCTCGAAGGTCATCGTTGAAAGCCACGTGTGTCGTGTGCGCCGGTCGAGCGGGATGGCAAAATAGTCGCGTGGTGAGTCTCACGGATAGGGTGCTGAAAGGTTTGTGCGCCTCCTCGTAAGGTGCGTTATAAAAAGGTTTAGTGACATTCTGAGATACGCGTTAGAAATTTGTGTGCAAGGTGATCAAATTTATACAGTTTTGATAATTTTGACCGATAAACTGATGGAGATACGGGATGAGGGTGCTTTTGCACGTTTTCCGTGAGCTATCGGTTTTTGAGGTGTGAAATGAGTCCAGTCCGACGAGCCTTGTTCGTCATCATCGCTATTTTAATGGGTCTGCCAGCGGTCGCAGCCAGCCGTGAGATCGATTCCGAGCTCATTCATGCGGCTCGCCTGGGGCGACTAGCGATCATGCAATCCTTGATTGCCGAAGGTGCCGACGTCAATACCACAAACCCTAATGGCAAAACCCCCTTGATGAGTGCGGCCTATTTTGGCAATGAACGGGTGGTGCGGTTGCTGTTATCGGAAGGCGCCGATGTGAATGCCAAGGACAAGACCGAGGCAACGGCGTTGATGGCTGCGGCATTTGGTGGCAATCTCAGTGTCGTGCTGGCCCTGGTCGCCGAAGGTGCTGATGTTAATGCCAAATCCAAGGTCGGCGTTTCTGCGCTGAAAAATGCCAATACCCGTGGTTTTACTCGGGTGGCACAGGTGTTGGAAGATGCCGGTGCCGTGGGTGAAGGTAAGAAGAAAAAGAAGAAGAAAAAGAAACGCAGGAAGAAAAAGAAAAAATAGAACGGACTACACTGTTTTTCGCTGGAGCCTGGTTTTTCGAAATAGGGTTTTTCGCAATGCCTAATTGCTGGAACGTGCAGGTTTTTCTCATTCAACCACAACAATGTTTTAAATAATGCCGATGACGGAGCAGGATTCGTTTTGGTTGCTGTTTGCGGCCGCTGTGTTGTGTGGGGTCGCATACCAATTGATGCGCCGTTTGCTGCGGGCTTGCGAGGCGGAAAATAAAGCCGATTGGGGCAATGTTTGGACTAATCGCATTGCGGGTTTTATTACGCTGTTTTGCCGTCATGTACACCGTTTCCAATATGATGTGATCCCCCTGCCCGCCGAGGGTAGCGCCCTGGTCGCGGCAAATCATCTTTCCGGGCTCGATCCTTTTCTGTTGATTGCGGCGAGTCCGCGTCCCCTGCGATTTTTAATTGCGCACGAAGAATACGAGCGTTTCGGGTTTAACTGGCTGTTTCGTCGCGCCAACTGCATCCCCGTGGATCGTGATCGACAGCCGGAGCGCGCCTTGCGCGAGGCGATGCGAGCCTTGCAGGCCGGCGATGTGGTGGCGATGTTTCCTCAAGGTGGCATTTATCATAAATCCAACGTAGCCCGCAAACTCAAAGGGGGAGTGGTGCGTCTGGCTCAGCAATTCGATTGCCCCATTTATCCGCTGCGAGTGGATGATGTGCGAGGTGCAGGACTGACTGCTCTGGCGCTGATCTTGCCCAGTCGCGCCTCATTACGTGCTATGCCGGTGCTGGACTGCAAAGGACGGGAGCATGATGACTGCCTCATAGAACTTGCTGAGCGATTGGCCGTGCGCCATCAATGACCCTGTTAATATGCGCGCCCCTGACACAGAATTAACGAGCAGTCGTCGATTGTGGAAGAAAGAAACTTGCCTATAGTATGACCACTGGCTAATATCAAGCTAGGACACCACTGTTTTTAGTGATGGGAGTACGCCGCTATACGTTGGATAGATGAAAGGGGTCGTTTATGGAACTTGAACTGGTATCAAAGAATGAACCTGAAAAGCTCGCAGTTGATCCGTCTCCCAAGGATAGGCCAATGCTGTATAGCGGGCCGGAAAGACGCAAAATGCTTCGGCGGATCGTCGTGGATCGTCGCGAGATGATACGTTTCGAGTCCAAGTCGGATCGACGCCAACAGGGAGAGCGTCGCGGTGAACTCAATTTGTGGGACGGGCGTAGTTTCTGATATCCCGCAGTATTTTTAGATATGTTCGGGTCTTCAATTCTGTTGACTCATCACTCAACCTCGTCGTTTTCAACGTAGCGCAAACACCACCGGGACGATGAATTCCAGTTCCTGGCGTGGGTCACCGTCCGGAAAGGGGGGGAAGGGATTTGCGCGTTGGGCCATCTCCAGGGCAGCCTTGTCTAGCAGCCGATTGCCGGTGCGTTGCTCCAGCGCCACGAGTTGGGTATGCCCTGACTGATCGATGCGGATGCGTAACATGGCCTGACCCTGGATGCGCAGCCGCTTGGCCCGGGGCGGGTACAATTTGTGTTTTTCCAGCCAGGCCACCAGCAGCTGTTCGTAGCGAATTGTGGCGGCGGCATCCAGTGGCGCGGGGATTGCCGCGACATCCGGGACGGGTTCGGGGGTTGCGGTTTCTGGTGGTGGTTCGACGCGGGGCTCCTCCTGCACCAAGGGTTCTGACTCTGGCTTGGGTTCAGGTCCAGGCTCAGGTTCAGGTTCAGGTTCAGGCTCAGGCTCAGGCTCAGGCTCAGGCTCAGGCTCAGGCTCAGGCTCAGGCT
>CAYNYJ010000053.1:4903-22712 GCA_964401355.1 uncultured Ectothiorhodospiraceae bacterium
CTCAGGCTCAGGCTCAGGCTCAGGCTCAGGCTCAGGCTCAGGCTCAGGCTCAGGCGGGGCCGTTTCCACCACCGGTGGTGCGGTCGCGACAACGGTTTCTGCGGCGACGGACATCAGCAAGCTCAGACGGAGGATCGGTGGGGGTTCCTCTACCGGTGGTAGCTCGGCGGTGGGCCGACTTATCCAGACCGCCAAGCTGCCGTGTAACAGCAGAGCGGCCAGCAGGGCGACGCTAAATTGCAGGCGGGTGCCGTTCATTTAGGCGTGGTGGCCAGGGCAATATTATGGCCGCCAGCGGCGCGGATGCTGTCCATGACCTGCAGTAGTTGCTGTACTTGGGTACTGGCATCACTCTTTAGGGTGATGGCGGTGTCGGCATGTTGCTTGATCAATGTCGTAACGGCCGCTTGCAACTGCTCCAGTTCAATGGGCTTTCCATTGAGGGCCAATTGACCGGTTTGATTCAGTGCGATGACGATGGGCGTGACATCGCTCACCTGGGCGCTGCTGGATTCCGGTAATTCCAGTTCAATGGCCTCGGGTATCATGAAGGTGCTGGTGAGCATGAAAAATACCAGTAGCAGAAACACAATATCGATCAGCGGGGCGATATCCAGATGGGAATGAATGCGCGCCCGGCCCTCAAAGTCCATGGGTCTCATCCTCAATGCGTTCATCGTCATGGCTGCTGATATGGGGGCTTTTGCCGAAGTGGCGTAGCACCCGGATGCTGGCATCTTTCATGGTGGCGCGGACGTGATCCACTTCCCCTTCGAGATAGTAGAAGGCGGCCATGGCGGGGATTGCCACGCTGAGTCCAAAGGCGGTGGTCAACAGGGCCTCCCAAATTCCGCCGGAAAGAATGGAAGGATCGACCCGTGGGCCAGCGGCCTCCAGGTTCATGAAGGCGGCAATCATGCCGGTGACCGTGCCCAACAGGCCCAGCAAGGGGCTCAGATGGGCAATGGATGACAGGCCGCGCAACCAGGACTCCAGATTACGGATTTGGGCGCTGCCCACTCGGCTGACTTCCGCCTCGACATCGCGGCTGGACATGCTGGGGTCGGCGCCACAGTCAATAAGACTTTTTAATACCTGAGCTACTGGGTGGTTGTGATGTTGCAGGTCTTGCAGAGCTTGTCCATATTCACCGCGTTGTACCGCCGCTACGGTGTCGTCGACAAAGTTCAGGCGGCGCAGGCCGCTACGCGAGAACTGATACAGTTTCAGCAGAATGATGGTGCTGGCAAGGATGGACATCAGCAGCAGCACATACATAACTGCCCCGCCCTGTTCCAATAAGCTATACATGGTGAGTCTCCGATTAAACCCTTAAATCGTTTGGGGTGTTATTCCCCGCAGCTTGGTGCGAATGTCGTCTTTCCGGCGTATGCCGGAATCCAGTGGTCGCCTAAGAGCGCCTACTGTTGGTGAAATCTGGACACCGGCCTTCGCCGGTGTGACGCGGTGATATTAATACCCCGCCCTTTGGGGCGGGGATGTTTATTTCTAGATCCTGAAAATGCTCGCATGGGCTTGCAAACACTTGCAGGATTTAGCGTCAATCGTGATTCTGTTAAACAAAATGGGATGGCGTACCTTGCCGTACGCCACCCATGTTGTGAAATATCTGAATCAATCAGAGTTTCATTTCAATTCCCGCATAGGCAAACAGTGGCATGCCCGGGCGCGCTCCGGCTGGTTGACGCGAGACGTTATAGGTCTTGTCTGCCAGGTTTTGCACGCCGCCGAAGAACTTCACGCCATCGTTGATACGGTAAAAGGCCGATAGGTCTGTTACAAAATAGGCATCGGTTTTACCAAAGCGGGCATCGACGTCACCCTCGCCATTAACTTGGTTGTCCACATTGTTGGCGCTGGTGTAGGTTGCCGCTACATAGGTGCCGGTGATGGCACTGCCCCAGGTTTTGGATTCAATGCCGGTACCCAGACTCAACACCAGTTCCGGGATGTAGGGGATTTTATTACCTGTCGCGCCATAGCTGAAGATGGAACTCGCCTTGGTGGACGTAGCATCATTCTGCTGGGTGGCATTGGTGTAGGTGGCGGTCAGATACCAGGGGTTGCGATACTTCCAGTTATTGGCGATACCGGCGTCGTACTGCACCACCAGTTCCAGACCGGTGCTGTTGACTTTACCAAAGTTACCGCTTTCGCCAGATCCTGCACCACCAACGTTATCGACAATAATCAGGTCTTTAAACTGGGTGTGGAACAGTACGGTTTCAATCGCCAGGGCCTGAGCGGCATTGGTGTAGCGTGCGCCCAGTTCATAAGCAGTACTGGTTTCTTCGGTTCTACCGCCCACTGCACTTTTGGGGCTGGGCGGAGAAAAGCCCCGGTTCAGACTGGCAAAGCCCATCCACGCGTCGTTGAACTTATAGGTGGTGCCGAGGCTACCGGCCCACAGGTTCATGGTGTTGGTTAGGGTCGGATCCGGATTGCCACTGGCGTATTTATTGATGAAGGTCTGATCCAGTTGTTCAAAACGCAGACCGGGGGTAAAGCTCCAGGCGCCGGCCTGGATGTAGTCCTGCACAAACATGGCAGTGGCCTGGGTTTTTTGCAGACGATCACCCGCACCACCCGGGGTGCCCGCGGTCATGCTGGAGATGCTGCCATTGGCCTCTTGGATATACCTATCATCCCATTGGAAGCGCTGTATCTGATCATTGTGCACACGGATACCGGCGGTGATTTCGTGTTGCACGCTATCGGAACCGAAGCGGAAGTAACTGGTCACGTCCAGCCCTTGGCTTTCGTAGGTCCGGTTATTGGCACGCACTCGCAGGGCACATTCCCGGTCACCGCGCAAACACTCCAGGCCTGCGCCATTATTGGAACCCGCCAGGGCGCTGGAGAGTCCAATCTTGTTAATAGTAGTGCCGGTGCCAGTACCGTCATCCACATTGCGCAGGTCTTTGAGCTTGTACCAGTTACGCGCAAAGCTGTTGCTGTAAAGCGTGGCAATAACGTCCAGGTCATCCGTGGGAGAAATGGCATAGCGCAGGTAGCTACGTTTTTGCTCGGTCTTGATATTGTCAAAGCGGCTGGCCGCATAACGACGATAGGGGTCGGCCTTAAAGTCGGCCTCGCTCAGGCCCAGATAGGTTTCGTTGGCATCCAGGTCGGTGCTGCCGTATTTGAACTCCAGACGCTGATACAGTTTGCTGTTCGGCTCCCAGGAGAGCTTGACCATGGGCTCGGATTTGCTGAAGCCGGTATTGTCGCCACGAAAATCCGGGGTTTTGTCGATGCTCTTAAAGCCATCATTCTTGCGGAAATAACCCTCCACCAGGAAACCAAATTGACCGGCCTCGGTGTCGATGGTGTTGCCGCCGTAGGCATGGGTGCGCAGATCGCCAAAGCTACCGAAAGAGGATTTCAGGTAGGCGGTTTCCTTCAGTGGAATCGGCGTGGACAGGTAATTTATGACTCCGCCGGTGGTCTGCGGCCCGTATTTGATCTGGCTGGAACCCTTGAGAATTTCCAGGCCGCTCATGCGAGCCGCGGTGGGCGAATAATAGGCCGCCGGAGCAGAATAAGGGGCCGGTGCGGCAAGCACGCTGTCTTCCATGATGGTGATTTTGGAACTGCGGGTGGTGTCTACGCCGCGCAAGCTGATGTTGGGAAACAGACCAAAACCATCTTCCTCGCGCACGTAAACCCCCGGCACCTTACGCAATATACGGTTGATGTCATCATAGTTTTGCTCACGAATATCCTGCTGGGTAATAACGTGGGCAGAACCCGGCATG
This sequence comes from uncultured Ectothiorhodospiraceae bacterium, assembly GCA_964401355.1. Classification (GTDB taxonomy): domain Bacteria; phylum Pseudomonadota; class Gammaproteobacteria; order SZUA-152; family SZUA-152; genus SZUA-152. The sequence continues at coordinate 8,683 of CAYNYJ010000053.1, forward strand.
GCCTCGATGTTGGCGGGGTTGCCAATCACCATCACCTTGTCCAAGATCTTGGCGCTGGTTTCGTTCTGTTGGGTTTCTTGGTTCGCTGCGCCAGCCGACAGGCTCATGCTCAGTGCCGCCACCGTACAGGCGCCGCGTAACAGAAAATGTTGTTTTTTCACTTCTTTACTCCCAAAAATAATGATGTGCCGCCGCCGCGATAGTGGGCGGGCGGAGTAACTGGCTGGCTACGGATGAACCTGATTTTTGGGATCGGTTGGCTGGCTGAAAAACAGTATGTCTGGATTCAATCTAAAAGTAAATACGAATAATTATCATTTGCATTGACAATCAGATGAGAATGATTATCATTGGTCGAAGTCGCCCGGTAGAGACGAAATTTTTTCCAGCCGGGTCGGAAATAATAAAGGGTAGCCACTATGAGCAGTAAAATCACTCAGTCTTCAACGACCGTTTTACCCGTTACAACGGATACGGCCGATGCTGGAAAATTCGACAGCCATGAGCTGTTTCAGGGGCGCCAGGAGATTTGCATCGAGCATGCGGATCAGCTTTATCGGCTGCGCATTACCCGGCAGGGAAAATTGATTTTGACGAAATGAGAGCAAGTCTTTGTAAGGGCTAGAAATTCACACAGCCAGCCATCCTCGCCTTGCGGCAATGGTAGCCAGCCAGCAGTCCAAGGTCTGGTGACCGCTATTGAGGAGGCTTTTTTATGTGCACACACTACTCGGCAACACTCACCACCACGGATCGGTGCGTCGGTACCACCGGACGCCAAAACAATCTGCGGCGCAAGCTCTGGGAACTGGAAGAACGTTTTCACTGCAGCGTGATCGGCACTTGTCTCAGTCTCGACGAGCTGCGACAGATCTGCTGCAAGGCGCAGGTTTCGTTTATTGATCCCCCCACTGATCACGAGTTGCACAGCGCTTTCGTCAACATGGCCGGAGAGAGCGTGTTTGCAACTCGCCTGATGCACAAGCAATTGGACAGCAAATATCGCCACATCATCCGCCGTTTCAAACGGGCGAGTGACCTGCAACAGCTTGCGACCCTGTGGGATCAATCTCTGGATTCCGGTGAGGTAGCGGGAGCCTTCTGGGCTTTGGTGACTCACGAGGTCGTTTCATCGGAATTGCTAAACCGGGTGTACGGTGAAATCCACATGTTGTCGCATCTGGCGGGTGCATCAATTCGCATGGACATGCAGGCGTTGGTCACGTTGCGGCAGCGGGTCAAAACTCTGGAGACGCAACGTACCCAGGCCGCGCAGGAGTCACAACGCCATTTACAGGTCAGGGGGGACAAAATCCGTGCCTTGGGCGAGCAGTTGAAACAGGCGGAGCAGGTCAAAGAGACGCTGCGCATTGCCGAGCAAAAACTGGCTGAGTTGACGGATAGCGACACTCTACGTAAGCGTTTGCAGGTCCTCTCGGAACAGCTGATGCAGGTGCGTGCGGAGCAATCTCAGATTGAGCAGGAAGGACACGAGTGGCAGCGGCGGGGTAACCGTGCTGAGAGCCGCAATCAACGCCTGGAGTCTTCGTTGGCCGCGGCACAACGAGAACGGGATGCCTTGGAAATATCACTGGCCAGCGCACTCAGTGGGGATTGCCAGTCCGTTTGCACGGGCAGAGACGGCGATTGTCGGAATCTGGATTTGTGTGGTCGCAGCATCCTTTATGTGGGCGGTCGCACCTCTCAGAACAGCCACTTCCGCGATCTGGTGGAACGTGCCAACGGTCATTTTATGTACCATGACGGCGGCCGGGAAGACGGTCATTGCCATTTGGCGGCGGTGCTGCAGAAGGCAGATGTGGTGTTATGTCCTTTGGATTGTGTCAGTCACAGCGCAGTGGAACGGGTCAAACGTTTCTGCAAGCGTAACCACAAGACCTTGATGCTATTGCCTCGCAGCAGTTTGTCGGCTTTCTCCCTGGGCTTGACGGAGGTGGTGGCATGATAAACCAGGACATTGAAAAGCGGCTGCAGGAGAGGGAACCGTCATGGGTGCGGCTGGAAATCAGCGCCGAACGCCTCTCCCGTTTATTGGAAACATCACAGCTTTGTGCCGCCGACTTTCGTTGCCTGGATTGCGAGTCCCGATGTTGTGTCAGAAATCTCTGCCGACGCAACTGTAGCCGCTATCTTGCCAAGGTTTTGCCAAAATTGGCCGGCTAAATTGGCTGGCTTTTGGTCATTGTGTCATGGCTTTTGCCATGAACTTGTTAATACGGGGAAATAAGAATGATGAAAAAGTGTGCTAAACCCATCCGCAGGATTTTGACAGGACAGAAGGCCAGGAACAAAAATTGTGATGGCTGTTGCGAGCGTTGTCACAAAGTGACGGATGGCGTGTCTATCACGCCCTTTTTTCTGAGTCAGCCACTCGCGGAAAAGAACAAAGACTAATCGGTATCAGATCGCTCAAAAACCCTCGGCAGCTACTCGGTGCCGAAGGTTATGCGGAGGGTTTTATAGTTGTGCTTGCAGGTAATTCTGTAAGCCGATTTTGTCGATCAGTCCCAGTTGTTGTTCCAGCCAGTAGGCATGATCTTCTTCAGTATCTTTCAGCATAACGCCCAGTAGCTCGCGGGTCTGGTAGTCCTGGCCGTTTTCACAGACGGCGATGGCAGTCTTGAGGTCGCTGATGACGGTATATTCCAGTTTGAGATCGTTGCCGAGCATTTCCGGCACGTCTTTGCCAATATTCAGACCGCAACGGGTGGACATGTCCGGGGTGCCTTCGAGGAATAAAATACGCTCGATGAGCGTAGAGGCGTGGCCGGTCTCGTCTTGCATTTCATGGGCGATGCGCTCATGCAGTTTGGACAGGCCCCAGTCATCATACATACGCGAATGGATGAAGTATTGATCCATGGCCGCCAGCTCGCCGGCTAGTAACTGGTTCAAAACATCGATAATTTTTTGTTCACCTTTCATGGTGATTTCTCCTCAGTGGTGTTCAGTGTGCTATTTAAAGCTGTGATTGTTGATAGTTTTCCATGCCCAGGTCGTTCATCAGGCGCTGCTGGGTTTCCAGCCAGTCGATGACTTCTTCCCGTTCCTCGAGGCATTCTTCAAGCAGTTCGCGGCTGACATAATCCCTCAGTGATTCACATGCGACGATGGCTTCTACCAGGAGTCCGCGGTGATCCAGGGCCATGTTCAGATCGCTGCCCAGCATTTCGGCGACATGCTCGCCGATGGACAGCCTGCCCAAATCTTGAAGATTGGGCAGGCCCTCGAGAAACAGGACACGCTCGATGAGCCGGTCGGCCTGTTTCATGTCGGTGATGGAATGTTTATAAATTTGCTTGTCAAGCTGATCCAGTCCCTGATTCTTGAGGATACGGGCATGTAGAAAGTGCTGATTGATGGCGGTTAGCGCATTTTTCAGGGCACGGTTAAGGTAGTCGATGGCTTTAGTGTCGCCTTTCATGGTCGGGTCTCTTGTGGGTTAGTTGATGGAGGAAGCATATGTAACTGCCCATTGTAGCTCACCACCGGGCGGGGAAAAACGCTGAGGCACTGTGGAATAGTGAATCATGCGTAGCGTAAATGGTATTGACAATCATTCTCATTAAGGTTTAGAGTGGTGGCCAGTGAGAGAATCAGTAAGAGGAGTTTTATTGTGTACATCTGTTTATGCGGAGCTGTGACTGATAGTGATATTCGTTGTGCCGTCGAGGCGGGTACCACCAGTATGCGCGGTCTGCGTGACCGCCTGGGTTGTTCTGGTCAGTGTGGCAAGTGCGCCCGCAAGGTGCGTCAGTTGCGAGACCAAACCCTGGATGCTTGCGGTTGTCAGCAACTTTCACCGGCCTGAAGGGTTTCATCTGGGCGGATGATTTCTGCACCGGCCGCTTCACCGCTATACAGTAGTGCCGAGACCTCGCTACTGCCGTAGATTTTCTTAAAGCTGACGGGGTTCCCCTGTTATCTCTGTCTTTTGAACATCCCGTTAGCGGGTTCCCCAGCACGGATTTCCCAGCATCGCTTGAATCATTATTCCCAGCCCCAATGTAAGGGTTAGCGGCAGGCTTTGCCAAAATAATTTTGGGTTCAATAAGGGCGATCACAGATGCGGATGGACAAGATGACGAGCAAATTTCAGGCGGCGCTGGCCGATGCGCAAAGCCTGGCGGTGGGACGGGATCATCAATTTATCGAACCGGCACATCTGATGCTGGCCATTCTGGATCAGCCCGCCAGCACGGTACGTCATTTACTGGTTAAGGCCGGGGTGAACGTGAGTCAGTTGCGCACTTTGTTGGGCGAGGCCCTGGAAAAGATGTCGAGTGTGGAGGGTGCCGCCGGCGACCTGCATATTTCCAACGAGCTGGGGCGGCTGTTCAACGTTACCGACAAGCTGGCTCAGCAGCGCAAGGACACCTATATTTCCAGCGAATTATTTGCCTTGGCCGCAGTGCAGGGCAAGGGACAGCTCGGTGACTTCATGCGCCGGGCGGGGGGCTCTGAGAACGCGGTTGAGAAAGCCATCGACGAGGTGCGCGGTGGGGAAAGCATCAATGACCCTAATGCTGAAGAAAGTCGTCAGGCGCTGGAAAAATACACTATTGATCTCACCGAACGGGCTGAACAGGGCAAGCTGGATCCGGTGATCGGGCGTGATGATGAGATACGCCGCACCATTCAGGTGTTGCAACGTCGTACCAAAAACAACCCGGTGCTGATCGGTGAACCAGGCGTGGGCAAGACCGCGATCGCCGAGGGCTTGGCACAGCGCATTATCAACGGCGAGGTGCCGGAGGGTGTCAAGGGAAAACGCTTGTTGTCGTTAGACATGGGTGCGCTGATTGCCGGTGCTAAGTTTCGCGGTGAATTTGAGGAGCGTCTGAAAGCCGTGTTGAGTGATTTGGCCAAGCAGGAAGGGCAGATCATTTTGTTCATCGACGAATTGCACACCATGGTTGGCGCGGGCAAGGGCGAAGGGGCGATGGATGCCGGCAATATGTTGAAACCGGCCTTGGCGCGGGGCGAGTTGCATTGCGTGGGCGCCACCACCCTGGATGAATACCGGCAGTACATCGAGAAGGACGCGGCTTTGGAACGGCGTTTTCAAAAGGTGCAGGTTGATGAACCCAGCGTCGAAGACACCATCGCCATCCTGCGCGGCCTGAAAGAAAAATACGAGGTGCATCACGGTGTGGATATTATCGATCCAGCCATCGTTGCCGCCGCCACTCTCTCGCATCGTTATATCTCAGATCGGCAATTGCCGGACAAGGCCATCGACTTGATCGACGAGGCCGCATCGCGTATTCGCATGGAAATCGATTCCAAACCGGAAAGCATGGATCGTCTGGATCGGCGGTTGATTCAGCTTAAGATCGAGCGTGAGGCCTTGAAAAAGGAATCGGATGAGGCCTCCACGCGGCGGCGCTTGGACCTGGAAGCCGAGATTGAACGACTGGGGCGCGAGTACGCCGATCTGGACGAGGTGTGGAAATCGGAAAAGGCGGCCTTGCAGGGCACCCAGCACATCAAGGAGGCCCTGGACCGGGCCCGCCAGGAATTGGAAACCGCGCGGCGTGCCAGTGATCTGGCGCGCATGTCGGAGCTGCAATACGGGCAGATTCCCGATCTGGAGAAAGAGCTGGACATGGCCGCCCAGGCCGAAATGCTGGACATGAAACTGCTGCGTAACAAAGTGACCGAAGAGGAGATTGCCGATGTGGTCTCCGCCTGGACCGGCATTCCCGTCAGTAAAATGCTGGAAGGCGAGCGTGAAAAACTGCTGCAAATGGAAGCCGAGCTTTGCAAGCGCGTGGTAGGCCAGGATGAGGCAGTGAAGGTGGTCTCGGATGCGATTCGACGTTCGCGGGCGGGGCTTTCCGACCCCAATCGCCCCAATGGTTCATTTCTGTTTCTCGGTCCGACCGGGGTAGGCAAGACCGAGTTGAGCAAGAGTTTGGCGGCATTCCTGTTTGATACGGAAGAGGCCATGGTGCGCATCGACATGTCTGAATTCATGGAGAAACATTCGGTGGCGCGGCTTATCGGTGCGCCGCCGGGTTACGTGGGTTACGAGGAGGGGGGCTATCTGACCGAGGCCGTGCGCCGTAAACCCTATTCGGTGATTTTGCTGGACGAGATCGAAAAGGCCCACCCGGATGTATTCAACATTTTGTTGCAGGTATTGGACGATGGCCGACTCACCGATGGCCACGGACGTACCGTGGATTTTCGCAATACGGTGATCGTGATGACCTCCAACCTGGGTTCCGAAATGATTCAGCAGATGGCCGCTGAAGGTCGTTACGTTGACGAAAGTGGTGAAGAGAGTAGTGAAAAGAATGGGGAAGCACGTTATGCCATGATGAAGTCGGCGGTGATGGAGGTGGTGGCCGGTCATTTTCGGCCCGAGTTCATCAACCGGGTGGATGAAAGTGTGGTGTTCCATCCGCTGGGACGTGACCAAATCCGATCGATTACCCGTATTCAGGTTGCCGAACTTAAGGCCCGCTTGCAGGATCGGGACATGGATCTGGAGCTGACCGAAGCCGCGCTGGATTTGTTGGGGGACGCGGGTTTTGATCCTGTTTATGGTGCCCGGCCGTTGCGACGTGCCATTCAGCAAAGCATTGAAAATCGCTTGGCGCAGGATATTTTGTCGGGCCATTTTCATCCCGGGGATGTCATTTGTGTGGATAAAGAGGGTGACGAATTGGTGTTTGAGAAAAAGGTGGCGGCGGATGTTAGCGTCGCATGATGGTGAATATTGATACACTACCCGCTAATAACCCTGTAATAATAGAGTGAATTAGTTATTTTGATTGAGAAGCCCTGCTTTTGCAGGGTTTTTCTTGTTGAATAACCGCAGCTTTTTCTGAATATCGGTGGTAGGTCGGATACTGACTGATAGGAAAATTCTATTTCATTTTTATTGTCTCAAACCGCTAGTAAAAACTATGCACTTTAGTGCAAGGCTTTAGCACCAGCACCGTTATGGTACGCTATGAAATATGAAAGAGCATAGGCGTAGCGGGCATACGGTAAGTATTTTGATGGTGCATATAGTCTGGGTAACGAAGTGCCGATACCGCGTTCTCAGGGGTGATATATAGAAGCGTTGCCGAGAACTGATCATCCAAATATGTGATGCTGAAGATGTGCAGATTCTGAAAGGAGTGGTTAGCAAGGATCACGTGCATATGCACATTGAATACCCGACGAAATTATCAATAAATGGCCTTGTAAAACGTCTGAAGAGCCGGGTATCGAGAAGGCTACAGGATGAGTTTCCAGTGCTGAAAAAACGATATTGGGGAAGGCATTTTTGGGTTATAGGCTATGGTGCCTGGTCAACAGGTAATATAACGGATGAAATGGTAAATGAGTATTTGGAGCACCACCGAGATCCATCGAATGGTGATACAGGGAATATGATCCTTGAATAACAGGATGTGGACTTTAGTCCATAGTCGTTGAGTTACTACCCAGTCGCCTGAAAAGGATACTGCTTCTTTTTAAAATCCCGGTCGTCATGCCGGCGAATGCCGGCATCCAGGGAGGGTGGCAATACATGCAAGGCTGTATTTTAGGTTAATGTTGACAGGGTAACGGGCTTTGATATGTTTATATCCAGCTCCTGGATACCGGCATTCGCCGGTATGACGGTGGATTTAAGTAACATGAGTAGTATTCATTATTAGTGACTTGTTAGTATAAGGATACTCTGCGGCGATCATACAGCCTTGTGTTTTATAAGGAACTGTTGAGTGCTTTAGTCGAGTACCTGGCCTATCCACCGTTTCATGTACCACGGGAGGGTTTTGACATGATATTTGCTATGGGTTTGGCCATTGTACGCGCTGCTTAGCGGAGTGATTTTATTGGTGACACTGAAGGATGTGCTCAGTGCGACGGATTAACTTTGAATGCTGAGTGACTCCCGCATCTGTGTCTATCACAGACGCGGGCTGTTGTGTGTTTTTGTCTGCGCCTGGACTCGCCAAGTGTCTTCTTTCCATCAAAAAACGAAATGTAGTGTACCCGTTTGGCGCGAGTTATCTGCCGGTAAAAATTGTTAGCGCATCGGAAAGGGAATGACCACGGCTTTAGGTGTAGGGGGTGGAGTTACGGGTTCAAAAGCCGGTTTTTGCCTGGTTGTCATATCGACTAGCGTACGTTGATGGTCATTAAGAAGATGGAGCGAATCCCACATCATGCTCATAATGGTGATGCAGGATGACATGGGCGTACGGGCCAGGTTTCGAGCTTGATCTATTTGCCACTGCAGACCTCGCAAACGGCGTTGTTTCTCGATGGGAATATGGGTGAGAAATGATTCGATGTATTCGAGACGTCGTGCCTCAAATAATGCGGGATCCTCTTTTGCCAGTGTCAGCAACTCCTCGAAATCAGGATGACGTGGGTGCTTCCTTGTACTATTTCGCTGTTTACTGCTCATACTCCCTCCATGTGCCAAGTTGCCTCAGCTCCTAATTGCCATTGCCATCACTGGCCTTATGTCTTGGTGGTATTGGTCCCCCCCTCCTCCAACACCGTGACATCAGCAATTTTTGTTGAACACTTAAAGCGTAGCGCACATCGTGTGTGCCTACTGTTCTGTTCATCTATTTTTATTGCTTTCAGCAGGGTCAATTGTCCATATTTTGACCCAAACTGTCAAAAGTAAATTATTTTTTATAAGGTTTTTGGGGCGAAATGTGGCAGGTAAATACCCTGTTATGTCAGTATTAGTAAGTAACCTGTTGTAATGGCTACAGTTCGAAGGCGCTGCTAAGGTGGACTCAATGTGGTACAAACGCCGATATTCTTTGTTTTACCAAGCCTTTTGATGGATTGCACAATGGGTAAATATTTTCGTTGATCAGTTTAGAATCAATCTGCGTCGTAATTGGTGTCCGCAGTACCGAGTGGCTTACTGTTTTTGGTGAGGCTAGAGGTTTTCTGAGGGAGAAGGTTCTGCTCAGCATACCCGCTTTACGCCGTTGTCTATGGCGCAGTGGCTACGGTGTCGCGAGTTCATTGCCGTGAATTTTGTAGCGGGCAAATAATTGTTGACAGGCATCATTCGGTGCAGTCGTCAGATGATACTTGTAAGTGTTGTTTTAGGATTATTGGGTATTTTGGGATGGTGAAGGGAATGCCTCTATGCCGCCTGTTGCTTGACCTTGTTCAGGAAACTGGCAAAAAATGCCGCAAACACGCCCAACATCAGCCCTAAAACCAACGCCAGAATCACGATCAGACTTTTTCTCGGGCCAGTGGGGTTCAGGGATTGCGTGGGTGGGGCGAGGGCACGAGTCTCCGCCAGACCTTGCAGCTCTGCTTCGAGCAGGCGGATGTTTTGTTGATGTGATATCAGTTTGCGCTGATGATCGGCCTGTAGCTTGGCGAGTTGCGCTTCGAGCTGGGCGATGTTGGGGGATTCTTGTTGTTGTGCGCGTTGGTTGCTCAGGGTCAGGCGTTGCAGGTCGCCTTCGAGTTGTTCGATGCGGGTGAGCTGCAAAGTTTGCTGGTGTTTGTTTTCCAGCGTCACAAGTTCCAGGTCGCCGTTGAGTTGAGAGAGTAACAGTTGTTGTACACCTTGTTCACGTTGATTCGCGGCAAGTCGATCTTCCAGTTCCTGCCGCAGGTTTTGTTGATGGATGTAAAGACGTTCCTCCAGGTTGGCTAGTCGCAAACGGTTCTGTTGGATTTCATTATCCACCATTAGCATGGTCATGGCCGAGGCTTCGGTCTGTAAATTGTCAAGGGCCGGCTGTCGGTGCTGCCGGGTGTTGTTGATCTGAATTTCCAGTTCTATGATCTGTTTCTTTAATAAGCTGTCGGTTTCATTCACGCGTTGGTAACGTGATTTGATTAATGTTGCCTGGCCCTGCATGTCGATGAGTTGTTTTTGGATGCGGATGAGTTTGGTCTCGACATCTCGCTTGCTTGCGGCGACAAAACGTACATCGCGGAGCTTCTCCAGCGTGATCTCTGCTTTTTGTAAATTCGATGCAATTGCCTGTCGTGGCCCATCGAGCACTCGTGGATCCCGGAGTTTTTCGTGGGTGATACGGGCCGTGTTGAGTTGCGTGTTGAGTTTATCGACCTGTACTTGCAAAGTGCGCGGGTCTTCCAATCCGAGCAGTGACAGTTTGGCTTTGTCGCGCTGCGTTTGCAGACCAATACGCGTTAAATGGGTCACCCGTTGATGATCCACGAACAGGTTATCCAACACGGTTTGTAATAACACGATAAAGGCTTCGGACTGATCCTCCGGGCCGTTACCCTCCAGGATGATGAGCTGGCTGCCTTTGGGAATACGAACCTCGACCTCAGGGACGGAGGCAGCTTCCGGGTGTTGTGCGGCATAGTGCTGTCGCGCCTGTGGAATATAACTGGTGGTCAATTTCGCGAGCACAGTTTCCGGATTGTCGATAAGTGTGCGTTCTAGTCCGTTGCTGGTTTGATCTGTGCCGTAACCGATTTCGATGCTGGTTGAATAGTTGTATTTTTGGGGCGAAAGAAAGGCAATCAGCAGTCCTGCAATTAATGCCAAGACCACCGAGGAAAAAATAATAGCGCGATGTTTGATAAGCTCCAACCACAAATCAACGAGGTTAATGCTGTCTTCTTCGTACCACTGTTGTCCTGGGATGGCTGCCGGAATGGCAGGGGATAATTCATGTACCTTGTTAACAGCATCTTTCATGGATGATCCTTATTGCTTGCCAATGTACTGTCTGTATTTCTTACCTCAGCCAAAGAAGACAATGGCTTGCAAATGCAAAGGAGGCGATGGCGAGAGGGATACGTTCCACGCGTGTTATGCGGAATATCCCTATAAGCCTTAATGATGGTGAGAGTGGCCACAGGCCGCATAAAGTCTATAGGGTTTTTTCATGCAGTGATAGAAAAATTTTGCGGCAGATAAGCTGTGATATTAGTGTCATGCCGGTGTGCATCGTTCTTTGTTGGCGGGAGTGGTGGCGTTGGTTAAAACCGGCTTCAGGAAATGGCCGGTGTGAGAATCGTCGTGTGCCGCGATGGTTCCAGGTGTGCCTGTAGCGACAATGTTGCCACCGCCTTCGCCTCCTTCTGGCCCTAAATCAATAACCCAGTCCGTGGTTTTGATGACGTCGAGATTGTGCTCGATAATGACGATGGTATTGCCGTGGTCACGTAAGCGATGCAAGACCTTCAGTAGTTGTTCGATGTCGTGAAAATGCAGGCCGGTGGTGGGTTCGTCCAAAATATAAAGGGTATTGCCAGTGTCGCGTTTGGACAGTTCGCGAGCCAGTTTCACCCGTTGAGCCTCACCACCCGAGAGTGTCGTTGCTGCCTGGCCTAACTTGATATAGCTTAGTCCAACGTCGATCAGTGTTTGCAGTTTGCGCGCTACGGAGGGAATAGCATCAAAATATTCGCGCGCATCTTCCACGGTGAGTTCCAGTACTTCGTATATGCTCTTGCTCTTGTATTTCACTTCCAGAGTTTCACGATTGTAGCGTTTGCCCTTGCAGACATCGCAGGGCACATAAATGTCCGGCAGGAAATGCATTTCGACTTTAATCACGCCGTCACCCCGACAGGCCTCGCAGCGTCCGCCTTTCACATTAAAACTGAATCGTCCTGGTGTGTAACCGCGTGAGCGTGCTTCCTGGGTGCCGGTGAATAATTCACGAATCGGTGTAAACAGGCCGGCGTAGGTCGCGGGATTGGAGCGTGGGGTGCGGCCAATGGGGCTTTGATCGATGTCGACAACTTTATCAAATTGATCAAGGCCGGTAAGGCTTTCACAGGCCGCAGCAGCTTCCGGGTTGTTGTTGATTACTTGTGCGGCGTGGCGGTATAGCGTGTCGTTGATCAACGTGGATTTTCCGGAACCGGACACACCGGTGATGGCGGTCATTAACCCAACCGGAATATTGACATCGATGTTTTTCAGATTATTGCCGCTGGCGCCACGGATTTTGATCTGGCGATGAGGGTCAGGTGGGGTAAGGGTGTCGGGAATCGCGATGGCTTTACGACCGGAGAGATACTGGCCGGTGAGTGAATTTTCGTTATCCATTATGTCCTGTGGGGTGCCCTGGGCGACGATTTCACCGCCGTGCACACCGGCGCCGGGGCCGATGTCCAGCACATGGTCGGCGCTGAGAATGGCCTCTTCGTCGTGCTCCACGACGATCACCGTGTTGCCCATGTCACGCAGGTAAATGAGGGTGTCCAGCAGGCGTTGGTTGTCGCGCTGGTGCAGACCAATGGAGGGTTCGTCCAGCACGTACATCACGCCCACCAGTCCGGCACCGATCTGGCTGGCGAGGCGGATGCGCTGTGCTTCGCCGCCCGATAGTGTATCGGCACTGCGATCTAACGATAAATAGTCTAGGCCGACGTTCACCAGAAAATTCAGGCGCTGATTGATTTCGTTGACGATCTTGTCCGCAATTACGCCCCGATGACCTTCCAGTTTCAGCGTGGTGAAGAAATCGCGCGCCCGGCTCACGGGCAGAGCGGTGATCTCCGGTAATGGTTTTTCGGCAATGAACACATTGCGCGGGCCTTTCGCCAGCCGTGTGCCATCGCAGTCGGGACAGGGTTTGGTGTTGAGATATTTGGCCAGTTCGTCGCGCACCACGTTGGAATCGGTTTCGTGATAACGCCGGTCCATGTTGGGCAGAATGCCTTCGAAGGCATGGCTGCGGGTGGTGTAATTTTTACCTTTTGAATGTCGGTCTTTAAAATAACGAAATTCAATTTCTTCACCATCGCTGCCATTGAGGATGAGGTGCCGAATGTTGTCTGGCAAATCTTCAAACGGTGTGTCTAACTCAAAATGGTAGTGGTCGGCCAGTGAGCTGATCATCTGGAAATAATAGGCGTTGCGTTTGTCCCAGCCGCGAATCGCACCAGCTGGCAGGCTCAGTTCGGGATGGCGTACTACGCGATCGGCGTCAAAAAACTGTTTTACTCCCAGCCCATCGCAACCATCGCAGGCCCCGGCAGGGTTGTTGAAAGAGAACATGCGCGGTTCCAGCTCTGACAGGGAGTAGCCGCAGTGGGGACAGGCAAACTGGGCGGAAAACAATAATTCATCGGTGTCGCTGTCGTCCATGAAAGACACTGCGGCGATGCCGTCAGTCAGCGCCAGGGTGGTCTCGAAGGAGTCGGCTAGGCGTGATTGCTGGTCATCGCGTACTTTGAGCCGATCCACGACCACTTCGATGGTGTGTTTCTTGCGTAGATCCAGTTCCGGCACGCCATCCAGTTCAAAAATCTCGCCATTGACGCGTACCCGCACAAAACCTTGGGCGCGCAAATCTTTGAACACATTGAGATGCTCGCCTTTGCGGTTGCGCACCACCGGTGCCAGCAGCATGATTTTGCTGCCGTCGGGCAGGGCCAGCACCTGGTCCACCATCTGGCTGACGGTTTGCATTTCCAGGGTGCTGCCGTGTTCCGGGCAGCAGGGAGTGCCAGCGCGGGCGTAGAGCAGGCGCAGGTAATCGTAGATTTCGGTGATGGTACCGACAGTGGAACGCGGGTTGTGCGAGGTGGATTTCTGCTCGATGGAAATGGCCGGTGACAGGCCCTCGATGTGATCCACGTCCGGCTTTTCCATGATCGACAGAAATTGTCGTGCGTAGGCTGACAGCGATTCCACGTAGCGCCGTTGGCCTTCGGCATAAATGGTGTCGAAGGCCAGCGAGGACTTACCTGAGCCGGACAGGCCGGTGATCACGATGAGCTTGTTGCGCGGTAATTCCAGATCGATATTTTTGAGGTTGTGGGTGCGGGCGCCCTGAATACGTATTAAATCCATACTAATTTGTGTCTCTGGCGATGGGCGTTTTGCGGGAAACAGGGTTGTTTTGTTAGCGGGTTCGGATTGTTTTCCGACAAACCCACTCAACTTTTCCGGGGCAACGCAAACCTGATAGTATACGCGGTTCCATCTTCGCGAGCCAAAATCTGCCGGGCTTTCTTTTAGGGCACCTCTAATAATTCTGGATGTGTCAGCTTGGGATTCAAAATTCGTCGAT
>CAYNYJ010000054.1:0-22674 GCA_964401355.1 uncultured Ectothiorhodospiraceae bacterium
ACGACCGGGATTTTAAAAAGAAGCAGTATCCTTTTCAGGCGACTGGGTAGTAAGTAGTGTAGGTATTGCGCTTTTCTCCGGGGGGATTAATGATACGGGAAGGACGGTGCGGAACTCATGTGCTCGGCAAAGAGAGTGGCAATTGAATGTGAAATATGAAGTCGATGGTTTTATCAAGGATGGTGAATTGAAAAGTATGGAGACAATGGAAACCCAACCCCTGCTCAAGGTTTATTGGCCCCTCCTGTTGTTACCGGTAATGATAATTGTCGTGTGGAGTTGGCCAACGCTTCCCGTGATATTGATATCCTCCCTGGTGATGAGTGGTGCCTGGATGGTCAGCTTGTTTGAGCTGCAGCGCAGCCAACGTCGATGGCGTGCTTCGATCGAGGAGAATGGCACGGATGAACGGCAGGTCGTACAGCAAAACCATGAGCGTCAAAATGCTGCGATACAACAACAGCTCGACCAGTTTAGAGATGAACTGGATCAATTGCTGGATTTGTTGGCCACCGCCATTGGCGGCTTACTGTCGAGTTTTACCGGACTCGAGGAGCAGTCGCGGAACCAGGAAGAATTGGTGCGCGGAACGTTGGATTGCGTTACTCGGGACGGAAAAAGCGGTGGTATTAGTGAATTAACGAAAGAGGCGACAACAATCATTCAATTGTTTGTCGATAGCATTTTAGCGATGCGGGATAGCAGTAACGATTTAGTGTCATGTCTCAATGAGATGAGAGAACAGATTGCAACCGTGAATAAAATGTTGAGTGAGATCGATGGCATCAGTTCGCAAACCAATTTGTTGGCGCTAAATGCGGCTATCGAAGCTGCACGTGCGGGAGATGCCGGGCGTGGCTTTGCCGTGGTTGCTGATGAGGTGCGAGCGCTTTCTCAACGCAGCAGTCATTTTAGTGAAAAAATTCGGGAACAATATACTCAAATGCAGGCGAGCATGCAAATTGCAGGCACTGTGGTGGGGAAAATGGCTGCGCGTGATATGGATATGACGTTATTGTCAAAGGATCGAATTACCGAATTGATGGATGAGGCAGAATTGATTAATAGAAAAGTGGAAACGCAGCTGCAAAGTGTCTCGCTGATTACCGAGAACATTAACCAAAATGTCTCCACTGCGGTACGCTCACTCCAGTTTGAAGATATGACGCGGCAGTTGATTGAGCACATGAGACACAGAGTGGATGCGGTGCAGGCATTGCTGGATGGAGAAGATAGTCAGTCGGAGTTTTCGCAGGATTCTAAACCACGTATTAATGCAAATTATAGTCTTCATGCGGTTACCGGTAATGCCGTTTCCAGTGCTGCGAAAAAACCGGCTTCTGAGCCAGTTGAAGCGGTTGGAAAAAAACATAAAGAATCACCCATCAGCCAACAAGATATGGCGAGTGGCGATATAGAATTATTTTGATAAGGGAATATTTGAGTGGCAAAAATATTAATTGTGGATGATGAACCTTCGCTGAGAACCCTGCTTGTTCATATGCTGGAAACCGATAATCATGAAGTGATTGCGGCTGAAGACGGTGAGCAGGGACTCAGTATGTACCGGAAAGAATTACCCGATTTGGTGATCACTGATCTGGTGATGCCCCATAAGAATGGGATTGATATGATTCTGGACTTGAAAAAGGAATACCCGGAATTGCGTTTGATTGCCATTTCTGGGGGAGGTGGTATTACCGGGGCATTTGATTATCTGCCGACCGCCAAGCTGGTTGGCGCGGACAGCATTCTTAAAAAACCGTTCGGTGTACAAGAACTTCGTGATGTCTTAATAGACGTATTGGAAACATAAATTCAAACGGCGAATTTAGATGTTCTGTTTTTGAGTGAATGATAAGTGAAGAAAAAATGCCTGTAGTCGTCCCTTCTCCTGTAGATTCCGCAATGCCAATTTTGCGCAGTGATGATGTGGATCTCGGTCTGCGTATTCTGATCATCGATGATGATGAGTTTCTTTGTCAGGAAATAAAAATCCGTCTTGAAGATCTCGGGCACAGTGTTGCTACGGCATACAGCGGTGAACAAGGCCTTACGGTATTTGAATCATTTCATCCACAGCTGGTATTGGTGGATTGGTTCATGGACGGTATGGACGGGCTGGGAGTCTGTTGCGCTTTACGTAAAAGTTGGCTTGGCCATCTGTTGTACATCATACTTTTCACTCAGCATGATAATGAAGAATTGTTGGTGGAAGCCTTTACGGCCGGTGCTGATGATTATATTTCCAAACCCATTTCTCCTCGTGTATTACATGCCAGGATAGGTGCAGGTGAACGTCTGATTCGACTGGAAATCGAAGTGGAAAGGCAACGCCGGGAGGCGCATCGTTATCTGGATATTGTTGACGTCATGATCGTGGGCTTGGATACCCAAGGAATAATCACCCTTGTGAATCGCAAGGGCTGTGACATTCTCGGCAATACCGAGCGGGAACTGCTGGGGCGCAACTGGTTTGAAACAGTGATATCCGAGGAACACCGAACTCCTTTCCAGGCGGTGTATGCCTTTGCAGTGTCAGACAATATGGCGGCACTGGGTTGTTTTGAATCTGAGCTGTTAACTCAGGGCGGAGAACGAAGACTGATGGCCTGGCGCAGCAGTGCGATTGATGATCAGGGCCAGCTTTCAGGTGTGTTATTTTCCGGCGAGGATATCACGGAACAACGTAGCGCAGAGCGGGAGCGAGAACAGCTCGCCAAACATTTGCAGCAGGCGCAAAAGATGCAGGCAGTCGGCAACTTGACCGGTGGCATTGCCCATAACTTCAATAATATTCTTGCCTCGGTGATCGGTTACACAGAGTTGGCGCAGGAGCTGACCGCTGACTCCGATGAAAAAAATCTCAATTTTTTTCTCGACAGCGTACATGAGGCCGGAATTGAGGCGCGGAGGTTGGTAGAAACGTTGCTGTCATTTAGCCGCGGTCGCGATGGTGAGGCCAAGGCACCCTTGTTGCTGCCGGTGCTGAACGATGTAAAGCGCATGCTGACACCGCTATTGACTTCATCAGTGCAACTCAGCGTGAATATGAGTCAGAAAATCCCAATGGTATTGGCTAACCCTGAAGACATCCATCAAATGGTGACCAATCTGTGCATCAATGCTCGCGATGCCATGGGTGATAGTGGAGAGATTGTTATTTCATTGCATCATCAAGCGCATTTGGTCGCTACCTGTGATTCTTGTCATGAAGCGTTTGAGGGTGAATATGTGGAGTTGAGGGTCGCCGATGACGGCGCGGGTATTTCGAGCGATGTGTTGGAATCGATGTTTGATCCCTTTTTCAGTATCAAGGCCGTCGGCAAGGGCACCGGGCTGGGGTTATCTATGGTGCATGGCACGATGCACGGTTACCAGGGACATATTCTGGTGGATACCAATAGCGGAGAGGGGACACGCTTTCGTTTGTTATTTCCGGTCATACCTACCGCAGCGGATATTGATTAGGTACCATTCGGGCTGCATCAATATTGCTGCGGCTAGCGTCTTTGCAGGGTGATTATCCGGTCATATTTTTTTCGATCAGAGCGTAAGCTGAATGGTTATGAATGGATTCAAAATTTTCGGATTCCACAATATAAGCGTTGATGCGTTTGTCGTCATTCAAGGCTACAGCGATGTCGCGCACCATGTCTTCCACGAACTTGGGATTGTCGTAGGCACGCTCGGTGACATGCTTTTCATCCGGGCGTTTCAACAGACCGTAAAGTTCGCAAGAAGCGATACCTTCAACCACGTCAATTAAATCTTCGATCCACACAAACTCCTGGGTTCTCACTGTGACGGTGACGTGGGAACGTTGATTGTGGGCGCCGCGTTCTGAAATCTTTTTGGAACAGGGGCAGAGGCTGGTCACAGGAACCACAACTTTGAGAATGGTTTCATGTTGGCCTTTGCTGCTGGCACCGAGAAAGGTGACGTCGTAGTCCAGCAAACTTTGTACCTGGGAAACAGGGGCGGTTTTGTTCACAAAATACGGAAAATTCATTTCGATGTGACCGGACTCCGCCTCGAGGCGATCGGTCATCTCGGCTAACATATCCTTGAAAGATTGCACCGAAATTTCGCGTTCGTGCTGATTGAGAATCTCCACAAAACGTGACATGTGCGTGCCCTTGAAATTATGCGGCAGGTTCACATACATGTTGAAGTTGGCGATGGTGTGCTGTTCGCCGCCGGAGCGATCACGAATCCGCACAGGGTGGCGAATATCCTTGATGCCCACTTTATTGATGGCCAGTTGGCGTGTGTCGACGGAGTTCTGCACATCGGCGATGGCATTGTTGTCAGTGCTAGTAGTCACAAATTTACCTTTTTCAAAATAAGTATTGAGGGGTGAAGTTCGGCTTTCCTGGAAGTGGTTTTTTCCAGCGCCTAGTCGCTATCTTCAAAACGCACACAGGCCCGTTCAGTTTCCCACAGGGTAATGGCTTTGACGCGGATGTGATCATCGTTAAGCGCTGCCGACAGACCGTTAAAAATATATGCCGCAATGTTTTCCGCAGTGGGGTTAATCTGGTCAAAGGGCTCAATCTCGTTGAGATAACGATGATCCAGTTTGTCCGTTAGCTCGCGCACCTGTTGGCGAATGGCCTTGAAATCGATGGCCATGCCGACCTTGTTGAGCTGGCTGGCTTGCACCTCGGCCTCGACCTTCCAGTTATGCCCGTGCATGCGTGAGCAGGCACCGGGGTAATCGCGCAGGGTGTGAGCAGAGGCAAAATCGCTGACAACTTTGAGTGTGTACTTCGCAGGCATGATCGTTTCAGGGGTGGTGGTAAAATAAGGGTCGATTGATTAACGGAATTAAGTCGCCGGAATAAATAGCCGATTAAAATAGTAAGGTATTAACCCTCACTTGGCAACCTGGGTCGGTGTGTGGAGGTGTGGATGAGAGCGCTCCAACACGTCAGTAATGGTGTTTTTAATGCCTTCGGCATCCAGACCACATTGGCTGAGCAGTGCCGAGTGTTCGCCGTGATCCACAAAACGATCCGGCAGACCCAGGTTATGCACAGGAATAGTCACGCCATGGGCGGCAAGGCACTCGTTGATACCACTACCCGCACCACCGGCGACGGCATTTTCTTCCACCGTTACAATCAGCTCGTGCTGCTCGGCCATTTCCAGAATCAGACTTTCATCCAGCGGTTTGACGAATCGCATGTTCACGACCGTGGCACCCAGTGCCTCACCGGCGGCGATGGCCGAGGCCACTCGGCTGCCAAAGGCGAGGATGGCGACGCGTGTGCCGTTGAGGCGTAGCTCGGCCTTGCCGATGGGCAGGGTGTCAAAGTCCGCTGTGGGTTGCACGCCCGGGCCGAAGCCACGGGGATAACGTACCGCGCTGGGGCCGTTGTGCCGGTAGCCGGTACTGAGCATTTGTCGGCATTCATTTTCATCCGCCGGGGCCATCACCACCAGATTGGGCACGCAGCGCAGGTAGCTGAGATCGAAACTGCCCGCATGGGTGGGGCCATCGGCACCCACCAGTCCGGCGCGGTCGATGGCGAACATCACCGGCAGGTTTTGAATGGCGACGTCGTGAATCAGCTGGTCGTAGGCGCGTTGCAGGAAGGTGGAGTAGATCGCCACCACCGGCTTGAGACCATCGCAGGCCATGCCCGCGGCCAGCGTCACGGCGTGCTGTTCGGCAATGCCCACATCAAAATACTGCGCAGGGTATTGCTGGGAAAAGGCCACCAGTCCGGAGCCTTCGCGCATCGCGGGGGTGATGGCGATGAGTTTTTCGTCCTGCGCGGCCATCTCGCAAATCCAATCGCTAAATACCTGGGTGTAGGTGGGGCCGATTTTTTTCTTATTTGAGGGTTTGCTACCGTTGGAGAGCGACTCGCCGGTTTCAGGGTCGTAGCTACCGACACCGTGAAAGGCGCAGGGATTTTCCTCAGCCGGGGCGAAGCCTTTACCCTTTTTGGTGACGACGTGCAGAAATTGCGGGCCTTTCAGTGAGTGCAGGTTTTGCAGGGTTTTGACCAGAGTGTCCATGTCGTGGCCGTCGATGGGGCCGATGTAGTTGAATCCCAATTCCTCAAAGAGGGTGCCGGGAATCACCATGCCCTTGGCGTGTTCTTCCACGCGTTTGGCCAGTTCCCACATGTTGGGGATCTGACTCAGTACCTTCTTTGAACCCTCTTTTGCCGTGACATAAAGCTTGCTGGAGAGGATGCGTGCCAGATAATTGGACAGCCCACCCACGTTGGGTGAAATGGACATCTCGTTGTCGTTGAGGATCACCAGCAGATTGGCATCCAGCGAGCCGGCGTGATTCAGTGCCTCGAAGGCCATGCCGGCGGTCATTGCGCCGTCACCGATGATGGCAACGACTTTGGTGTTGCTGTCGCTATCTTTGTCGTCATTCGCCTGCTGCGCGGCAATGGCCATGCCCAGTGCGGCGCTGATGGAGGTGCTGGAATGGCCCACGCCAAAGGTGTCGTAGGGGCTTTCACTGCGCTTGGGGAAGCCGGCGAGGCCGCCCTGCTGGCGCAGATTGTGCATTTTCTCGCGGCGGCCAGTGAGAATCTTGTGTGGATAACTTTGATGGCCTACGTCCCATACCAGTTTGTCCTGCGGGGTGTTGAACACGTAGTGCAGGGCCACGGTCAGCTCCACGGTACCCAGGCCGGAGGCGAGGTGGCCACCGGTTTTCCCCACACTGTGAATCAGAAAGGCGCGCAGCTCATCCGCCAGCGCTTCGAGCTGGTCGGCGCCCAGTTGGCGGATGTCGCTGGGGCTGTTGATGCTTTCCAATAAGGGAAAAGTGTGTAATTCGGACATGGGCTATTTTGCAATTCATATGTAGGTTGGGGTGACGAAGGAACCCCAGCAGCAGAGGTTACATCAGTCAGCTATTGTTGGGGTTCCTTCGTCACCCCCAACCTACACGTTATAGATTATAAAAAAAGGGGAGCGATTATATCAGCTTTGGCGGTGAATGATGTACTCGGCGATATCGCGCAAGGGCTGGGCGGTTTCACCCCAATCGGTCAAGCTATGGATGGCCTCCTGGTGCAGCTCATCGGCGCGGCGTTTGGCCTCGGCCATGCCCAGCAGTGCGGGGTATGTGGGTTTGTTACGTGCCTGATCCGAACCCTGCGGTTTGCCCAGGGTCTCGGTGTCACCTTCTACGTCAAGGATGTCGTCACGGATCTGGAAGGCCAGCCCCATGCAGTTGGCAAAATGATCGAGTTTTTCCAATTGTGCAGATGTAACGCCGGGCTGACTCAGGGCGCCCAGTTTCACGCTGGCACGGATTAATGCGCCGGTTTTGTGAATGTGCATGTTTTCCAGTTCAGTGAGATTCATGCCGTCGTTGATGCCTAGCCCGACGGCGGCGAGGTCGATGGCCTGGCCGCCCGCCATGCCGCGTGAACCGCTGGCCAATGCCAGAGTTTCCACCATGGTCAGACGTTGGCCGGCATCGGCCACCATCGCTGGATCGTGGGCGAGGATGTAAAAGGCCAGAGATTGCAGGGCATCACCGGCGAGAATCGCGGTGGCCTCGTCAAATTGGATGTGACAGGTGGGCTTGCCACGGCGCAGTTCGTCGTTGTCCATGGCGGGCAGGTCGTCGTGAATCAGCGAATAGACGTGGATTAATTCCAACGCACAGGCCGGGCCGTCCAAGGTGCCGGGGTTGGCTCCCAGCATTTGCCCGGTGAGGTAGACCAGCAGTGGGCGCACTCGTTTGCCGCCGTTGAGACTGGTGTAGCGCATGGCTTCATGCAGACGTGAGGGATTGAGCTTGGCTGCTGGCAACCAATGTGCCAGCGCCTGTTCGGTACGAGTTTGATACGTTTCGAGTAGCGACGTCAGCGACACGGGGCTTCCTTCTGGTACGGGATCTCTATTTTGTTGGTGGCATGTTTGATCAATAAGGGTGACACATATAACCGCTGGGACACCGTCAGGTTTACTCGGGGTCTGTGGAAAAATCCACCGGCTTGCCGTCTTTTTTGAGCAGAATCTCTACCTTTTGCTCGGCTTCGGCAAGTGCTGTTTGACAACCACGGGTCAGCTCGATACCGCGCTCAAAGTCCTTTAAGGATTCTTCCAAGCTGGTTTCGCCGGTTTCCATGCGCTCGACCAGGGTCTCGAGTTCTTCGAGGGCTGCTTCAAAATTGACTGTTTTGGGCTGTTTTTTTGCCATGCCATTTGCCTTGTTTTTTGCCCGACTCGGGTGGCCGGTACGTTAACCCATGGCTTCCGGCTGGGTCAACCGATGCATTCACGCCGGGTGCCCGCATATCGTGGCGCGTATTTTTGGAGAAAATTTCTGACGGACATCAATCTTTGCTTGAGATACGAGCCTGGTGTAAACGACGAGGTTATTTCTTACATATTATGCAGGTGAAACAGTGGGTGCCGTCTTCTACTGACCGGCTCTTTGAAAGTGAGAGCCGATGTTGGGACGATGTTGGGACGGTGTTGAGTGTGCGTGCTTACTTGGAAATTTCAGGTGTTGTTTTTTTGTCATAGATGCAGATTCCACCACCTTTACGTTTGGCGTGGTACATGGCCGCGTCAGCTCTGCCGACCAAGACATCAACATCGACACCGTGATCCGGGTAAAGTGTCACGCCGACACTGGCATTGATGGTGATTTGATCGCCATCGGTATCCATGATCACGGGATCAGTGAAAATGGCCATTATTTTTTCCGCGACTTTTTCTGGTGATTCTCTGTCAACGGTGGGCAGGACGAAGGCAAACTCATCGCCGCCGAGTCTGGCGACGGTGTCGCTGGCACGCAAAACCTTTTGGATACGATCAGCCACGGTTTTGAGGACATAGTCTCCCGTCAAATGGCCGCGTTGGTCATTGATCTCTTTAAAATCGTTAAGATCCATTAGTGCCACGGCAAATTGGGTTTTGTTGCGCTTGGCGAGTTTAATGGCTTGATTCAGGCGGTCATGAAACAGAATACGATTAGGCAGGCCGGTGAGGGCGTCGTGCAATGAGGCATGTTTGAGCAAATCGTTACTGTCTGCCAGTTCTGCATTTTTTGATTCCAGTTCTGATAATAATTCCTGCAATTGCAGGGTGCGCTGCTGTACTTCCTGTTCCAGGTTTTTGACGTAGTGTCTAGCCTGTTCGCCGAGGTTCCATTTTTTAATCAGGCTTAATGCCATTTGCTGCACGGCGACGGCATCAAACGGTTTGCGCAAAAATAATAGTTTGTCGGTGCAACCTAGTTTCGCGACGATGTCATCCCAGGTGTAATCGGAATAGGCGGTGCAGAGCACCATTTCAACGTAGGGGTGTTTCAACCAAATGCGGCTAATGGTTTCAATGCCATCCCAGCCGGGAGGCATGCGCACATCCATAAAAATCAGGCTATAGGGTCGGCCTTCTTGCGCGGCTTTATCGACCATGGCAAGGGCTTCCTGGCCCTGTAGTGCGGAATCGACATTATAGATTAATGCTTTTGTATTATCGGTGGCGTTAGTTGGGGTTTCTTCTTCACCAAAAAGTTCGGCCTCCAGGTCGTCCAGCGCGGCATGGTCTTCGCTTTTCTCATGGATCAATACCTTGCGGAAATCTTCATGAATGGATGTGTTGTCATCAACAATTAATATACGTGTGTTGTATTCCATCGTGGTCTCTCAAAAATTTTCTTGTATGAGTGAATTAATCATTTTGTTTGGTGACTTTATATTGCCACTTATCGCTATGCAACTTTGCTTATAGGTATAGTAACGGTAAAGCAAGCGCCTTTCTGAAGCCCTTCGCTATCGACTTTCAGTGTGCCCTTCATTTCGGTCATGGCATTTGCGCAGGTATGCAGTCCGAAACCGTGGCCAGATTCCTTGGTAGTAAAGCCGTGGTTAAAGATTTTTGTGAGCTGTTCGTGGCCGATGCCACAGCCGTTGTCTTTTATTTTTAAATAAATGGCCTTGTCGTTGAGTGTAC
This sequence comes from uncultured Ectothiorhodospiraceae bacterium, assembly GCA_964401355.1. Classification (GTDB taxonomy): domain Bacteria; phylum Pseudomonadota; class Gammaproteobacteria; order SZUA-152; family SZUA-152; genus SZUA-152. The sequence continues at coordinate 9,955 of CAYNYJ010000054.1, forward strand.
CGGTCTCGATGGTCAACTCTTTGGGCCGGTTGTACTGGTCGTTGTTATTCATGGCCTCTTTGGCATTCTTGACCAGATTGGTGATGACCTGCAGCAGTTTGGATTTTTGTCCCATGCATGGGGGGGTGTCTGCGTAGTACGCATTGAGCTTTACCCCCCATTTCTTGAGTGACGCTTCCTGGATTTTTAGGGCATCCTCAATCAGTTCCGAGAGGTTGAGTTGCTCGGAATGGAAGCCGGATTTTGCATAGGATTGCTGGGTGCTGATGACTTCTTTCATCATCGTCACTTTTTTGATGAGACCCTTGGATTCTGTGTTGATGTTAGCGATCTCACCGCTCAACACCTTGCCCATTTTGATGAAGTAATCCGGTAGTTTTTTGCCGCGGGCATCCTGGGTTAGAAATTCACCGATGTTTTCGTGGTGCTGCAATAATAAGTCGTTGGCCTTTAACAGGCCGGAAATTTTGCTGGCGGATGATATGCGATGCACTTCCTCGACGGCCAGATTAACGCTGTTGAGAATATTACCAATGTTATGCAAGACGCCGGTCGCCATATCGGCCATGCCGGACTTGTGTGCGGCATCCACCAGTTGGCTTTGGGCATTTGCCAACGTTGCCTCGGTTTCTTTACGCGAGCTCACGTCACGTAGAATACAGACGCGCAAGCGGTTGTCGCCGATATCCATATCGGATACCACGAACTCCATGGGGAAGCTGCTGCCGTCAGAACGAATGCCCTGGTACTCCGTGGGTTGTTGGCTGTCGGTACTCTGAAAGGCGTCAGTGTGTTCGTCGTCTTGGTGGTTCTGACCGGCAAAATTGCTGGAACCCGTGCTTTCAATTAACAGGGCGCTATTAAGACCGATGGCCTGGTTTTCCGTCATGGCGAAGATATTTTCGGCAGCCGGGTTTATGGATTCTATGATGCCATTGTCATCGAGTACGATGATGCCTTCACCGATGTTATCAAGGATGGCGCGAATTCTGATTTCACTTTGTTCGAGGTCTTTGGTGCGATCCTGAACGCGGGATTCGAGCTCTCGATTGAGTGTCTGCATTTCATCGAGGTGCTGCTGTTCGTTTAACGCCGCAGCACGCAGGTCATTAATCATCTTGTTGAAGGTCTGACCGAGTTGCCCAATTTCGTCTTGGGTGGTGACCATCACCTCGGCATTCAGGTCACCTTGTGCAATTTGTCCTGCAGCTTGCATGAGGCGGCGAATGGGCGGAAGGATGGTGTTAATGATACGTGAAGCCAGCAGCGAACCTAACAGTAGTCCGATAAAGATAATGACGATGGTGGAAATACGGATTTGTTGTAGTGCATCGGTAAGCGTTTTGCCGCCGAGTGTGGCCGCGTGCAGTTGGTAATCTGCAATGTTTTCAAAAAGGCTACGCAGCTTCTCTGCCAATGGTTGAACCTCGGTCTTCATGAGATAGGCGTCGGCACGCCATCTGTCACCGCGATAAATGCTGATGACCGGTGACAGATTTTCGAGAAACAGGATGCGCGCATCCGCCATGTCTTCCAGCTCGCCAAAGCCGAATTCCTGCTCCATGAAATCGAGCTTGATGAGCAACACGGCAGCGTGGTTGCTGAAGTTTTCGAAATTCTCCAGGAACTCCTCGTTGCGGCTGTTCAGAAACAGGCGCAAGTTATTCATCATTTGCACCCAGATGTAGCGCAGCTCGTTGAGGGTGTCGCGGGCCTCCAACATTTTCGGGTTCGATAAGGCGAGGTCGTCGGAGCTTAACAGTAGATTCAGCGCGGAGAGGAAAGCAGTGGCATGAGGTTGAATGGTTTGTTGCGTGAGCGCCAGGCCGGGGAAATTTTTATCACCGTCGTCGCGCAGTTCAAACAGTTGCTGCGCATAATTTTTGAATTGATGGAGTTGTCGTCCGGCGCGGTCGATATCGTCAGACGAAATCTCGTTCTGCTTGAACAGGCTCAGGTTGGTGGTTTTACTAAAATTGTCAAACAAATCCGCCTCGATAATTTCATATTCCTCCTTGAGATCTTCGCGTCCTGTGAGCAGGTAGCCGTTGAGCAGGGCAGTGGCGAGGTTCAGGTCTTGAACCAGTCGTTGGAACAGTGCAGCGGCCGGCTGGCGCTGGGCGATGGCGTCGTCGGCGGTTGACTCGATATCGGCCAGTTTATACAGAGTAATGCTCATTCCGGCCACCATCAGCAGGAGTAGACCTCCAAACCCGATGTAGGTTTTCTGACGAATGCTTAGACCACGGGTCTTTACTTTGTTGTTACGGTTTTCCACGGGACTGCTTTCTGTAGAACGGGAAGAAGTGCTGTTTCCGGGAAGGGAGTTGGAATCAGTCGTGGAGTCTACGGGTTTAGGTTGCGCCGGTGTCGTCATGTAAATTTATTTCGTTGTCAGTTGGGCTGGTTACGCGGTTTGAGAAATCTTTCCAGACCCGCGTTTTGTGTTTACAAACCGTTAATTCTCAACTGATTATCGGCGGAAACCGCATGACCTTTAAGGTTTGCCAGCGTTTTCACTGGGAAACGCGGTGTCAGGATCTCTCGCCACTTGCACTGTGGCCGGGTACACTCCAGCAACCTGGTCTTGGCCGCAGCCTGATGGGCTACAGTCAAACTTGAAATATTGAATAAAATCCATGAGTTAAGCGTTTAGGAGCCGTATGAGCAACCAGTACGATGCCGCCTCCATCGAGGTATTGAGCGGCCTGGAACCGGTGCGAAAGCGTCCCGGCATGTACACCCAGACCGAGCGCCCCAACCATTTGGCGCAGGAAGTGATCGACAACAGTGTCGATGAAGCCATCGCTGGCCATGCCAGCACGATTGACGTTATTTTGAGCAAAGACGGCTCCCTGCAAGTGAGCGACGATGGCCGCGGTATGCCGGTGGACATCCACCCCAACGAGGGCATCCCCGGGGTGGAGGTGATCCTCACCAAGTTGCACGCCGGGGGTAAATTTTCGGGTAAAAATTACGAGTTTTCTGGTGGCCTGCACGGCGTGGGGGTGTCGGTGGTCAATGCCCTGTCGAAGCATCTGGAAGTGTGGGTGCGGCGCGGTGGCAAGGAATACAACATTGCCTTTGCCGACGGCAATAAAATCTCCGATCTGGAAGAAGTCGGCACCGTCGGCAAGCGCAATACCGGTACCACGCTGCGGTTCTGGCCTGATCCCAAGTACTTTGATTCCAGCAAGTTTTCCGTGCCACGGCTCAAACACGTGTTGCGCGCCAAGGCGGTATTGTGCCCCGGTCTGAAGGTCAGTTTCTACGACGAAAAGGCCGATGAAACCACCGATTGGTATTATGAAGACGGCCTGCGTGATTATTTGATGGACGCTTTGCAGGGCTTGCCCACGCTGCCCGATGAGCCCTTCATGGGTAGCTTTGAGGGGAATACCGAGGCTGCCGACTGGGCGGTGCTGTGGGTGCCCTTTAGTGAAAATCGAGGGAGCGGGGAATCAGTGGGCGAAAGTTATGTCAACTTGGTGCCGACCGCGCAGGGTGGCACCCACGTCAACGGCCTGCGCACCGGCCTCACCGAGGCCATGCGCGAGTTTTGCGAGTTCCGCAATTTGTTGCCACGCGGCGTTAAACTCGCTCCGGATGATGTTTGGGATAAGGTCAGCTATATCCTCTCGGTGAAAATGAGTGAGCCATCTTTCTCTGGCCAGACCAAAGAGCGGCTGTCCTCGCGCGAATGCGCGGCGTTCGTCTCCGGGGTGGTGAAAGATTCCCTCAGCCTGTGGCTCAACCAACACACCGAGGTCGGCGAAGCCATCGCCGAGCTGGCCATCGCCAACGCCCAGAGTCGTCTGCGCGCGGGTAAAAAGGTGGTGCGTAAAAAGATCACCCAAGGCCCTGCATTGCCCGGCAAACTGGCGGATTGTTCTTCGTCCGACCCTTCACGAGGCGAATTGTTTTTGGTGGAAGGTGACTCCGCCGGCGGTTCCGCCAAACAGGCGCGCGACAAGGAATTTCAGGCCATCATGCCGCTGCGCGGTAAGATTCTTAACACCTGGGAAGTAGATGCCAGCGAAGTGCTGGGTTCGCAGGAAGTACACGATATCGCCGTGGCCGTTGGTGTCGATCCTGGCTCCGACAACCTGGACGGGTTGCGTTACGACAAAGTGTGCGTGCTGGCCGATGCCGATTCCGACGGTGCGCATATTGCCACCCTGTTGTGCGCGTTGTTTCTGCGCCATTTTCGGCCGCTGGTACAAGCCGGACACATCTACATCGCGATGCCGCCACTGTATCGCATCGACATCGGCAAAGAGGTCTATTACGCGTTAGACGAAGCCGAAAAGCAGGGAGTGCTGGATCGTATTGCCGCAGAAAAACTACGCGGTAAAATCAATGTGCAGCGGTTTAAAGGCTTGGGCGAAATGAATCCCAAACAATTGCGTGAAACCACCCTGGCACCGGACACCCGACGGTTGGTGCAGCTCACCATTGAACCGGGTGACAGTACCAATCAGTTGATGGATATGTTGCTAGCGAAAAAACGTGCGCCGGATCGTAAGGCATGGCTGGAGAGTAAGGGGAATTTGGCGGAGGTTTGATGCGCGGATATTTATGTTTTTTTGAAGCTGTGTAGGTTGGTGGTAAGCGTAGCGAACCCCAACAAGCGATGCTACGTATAACCCGCCAAGGAGGGTAACAAATTGCAATATCGACGGACCGATATCGTGGCTGGAACCTATTTTTTCACCGTAAATCTGGCCGAGCGGAAACGCACTCTATTGGCTGATCACGCAGATGTATTGCGGAAAGTGATAAAGCAGGTCAAACAAAAACATCCATTCACCATCGATGCCATGGTTGTACTTCCCGATCATTTGCACATGCTGTGGGCCTTGCCGCAGGGGGATTGTGATTACCCGACACGCTTAATGTTGATTAAAGCAGGTTTTTCCCGGCAAATAGAAAAGGGCGAGCCGCGAAGCGTCAGTCGGCAAGCAAAAGGTGAGCGGGGAGTTTGGCAGCGACGATATTGGGAACATTTAATTCGAGATGAACAGGATTATATAAACCACGTAAATTATATTCATTACAACCCGGTAAAGCATGGGTATGTAGGCCAAGCGTCAACTTGGCAGTATTCGAGCATTCATCGTTATATCCGGGCCGGATTGATAGAGCGGAACTGGGGCGGTGGCGCGGGTGTGCACGAGAACGGTGAATTTGGTGAGCGTTGATTGTTGGGGTTCGTGCCTCACCCCAACCTACGGGCAGGCATAGAGTCGCTTGCGTAGGTTGGTGGTGAGCGCAGCGAACCCCAACGGGAAACTGATGAGCTGAGGGAAGTGTGCAGGTTTTTTTAAATGTTGGGATTCGTTTCACTCACCCCAACCTACGGACTGCGTCGTAACATTCAGGTGTTCAGGTGTTGGATTTTAACTCCTTCTCCCCTTGAGGGGAGAAGGTTGGGATGAGGGGTGGAACCCTCGGAGGTTGTAAAATGAACCCTCACCCTAGCCCTCTCCCAGTTTTGGGAGAGGGGATGGTTTGGTTGTTGACCTTAATCCCTTCGATGCAGCCGAGCATCGCAGTCTTCATTGGGTTAAGCGAATATTTGTTTGAGGGAGCAAAGCGAGCGAGTTTATATTCGCGCCAATGAAGGCGAGAAGCGCAGGGCAGTCGCGTAGCGACCCAATCGTAGGGTGGCCTTTTCTTTGGTTCCATTTTCTCGATGCCCTGCGGGTACTTTTGGCCACTCAAAAGAAATGACGAATCGGCAGGAAAGCCGATTCGCACAGCCGAAGGCTGCCCGAAGGGCGAGGTACATGGATGTGCCGAGTGAACACGCAGCTTCCGTCAGGAAAAAAGTAAAACAACTGAACGGTTAGCTGCGGAACATGCACAAGTTGTAATTATTGTTGGGGTTCATTTTGTTTACCCTAGCTTATTGATATAAGTTAAAGGCTGAGATATGGAATCACAGGACGAAAATGGGCAAAAGGAATGGGCTGGCGACAAGCTGGGAAGAAAGAAGGATGCAGATTTTTTAACTAACTATTTGATTGGGAAGTTTGAAAACTCAAGAAAAGAAGAGTCTTTTGTTCTTAACTTAAATGTTGAGTGGGGTTACGGAAAAACATTTTTCTTAAAAAAGTGGGAAGAAGATTTGAAAAGTCAGGGGTATCCAGTGATTTATTATGATGCTTGGCGGACTGACTTTTCAAGTGAACCACTATTATCCTTTATTTCTGAATTTTATACTCAGCTTCTTCAGTGCCTAGGTGGCGCTGAAAAAATTAAAAATTCATTACGAAGCATTGTTAAAGCCGCTTTAACTTATCGAAAGCCAGTGCTGAACGCTTTGATTAAAAGGTATGTTGGCTCAACGCCGGATGAGTTAACAGGAGAAGCTGGATTGCCGAAGTCTGATGAAGGGGGCGCTTCTGATGGCGGTGATGCCGATGCTAAGTTTGCGTCTGCTCTCGTCGATAAGACGATAGATAAGCTTTTAAAAGACCACGAGGAAAAGAAACATAGCATTGAGGCTTTTAAAAAGAAAATTGAAAAAATAGCAAAATACATAGAAGAAAAAATTCAGGATAAACAGCTCCCTATATTTGTTTTTGTGGATGAGTTGGATCGGTGTCGGCCTACGTATTCAATAGAGCTCTTAGAGAATATAAAGCATTTATTCCTATCGAAATCTATTTGTTTCGTAATTGCAACGGATTCCGATCAACTTGGAAAGTCCATAAAAGCGGTTTACGGTAGTGAGTTTGATTCAGGGCGATATTTGAATAGATTTTTTGATCACGAGTACGTTATACCAGAGCCAGATAATGTTAAGTTTTCTGAATATTTGTGTGGGGAGTATGGGCTAGACGGTGAGAAAATGTTTACCCCGTTGAATAGTGTTCCGGAAACATTTTCAGTTCTCGCAGATTACTTTAGGCTGAGATTGAGAGAACAACATCACGCGGCTGCAATGCTTGAAGCAATTAAAATTTCACAGCTTGATTCAATAAATAAAAATCTTGATGTTTTTTATTTGTTATTTCTAATAATGCTAAAAATCACTAAGCCAGCGGCATATAAGCAATATTCTCTATGTAAAAAGACGCGCGATTTAATTAAGGGGATAACTTTAGATGAGGGTGGTTACGATCAAAGTATTGAAATACCAACAAGGATCAGGAAAAGTGATCCAAATTCAAGTTATACGAATATTGCCGAATTGACTATGACTTTATGCGAGGTTATTGAAAAATATACTTCCTATCACGATGTTAATTTATTCGGTGATAAGTGGTACAACCGTAATGAATAAAACTTTTTATATAGGGCGTTGCGTGATCGGTTTTCAGAGCAAATTCCAAGGGAACGCATGATGGGTGCTACTTTGTCACCCGATATTTGTGACTACATAAAAATGGTTAATCAAGTTGGTCAGCTATCTTGAATATCACCATTCAACTAAAGACTAAACAATGACCCAAACAACAGAACCAAACTACGAAGGCGTCGAACAACAACCCCTCAGCATCTTCACTGAGAACGCCTATTTAAATTACTCCATGTACGTGATCCTGGATCGCGCACTTCCACACATCGGCGATGGCCTCAAACCCGTGCAGCGGCGCATTATTTACGCGATGTCCGAGCTGGGCCTGAAGGCGGGTGCCAAGTATAAAAAATCCGCGCGTACGGTGGGTGATGTGCTGGGTAAGTTTCACCCCCATGGTGATTCGGCCTGTTACGAGGCGATGGTGTTGATGGCGCAGCCGTTTTCCTATCGGTATCCGTTGGTGGACGGGCAGGGTAACTGGGGTGCGCCGGATGATCCGAAATCTTTTGCGGCGATGCGTTACACGGAATCGCGATTGGCGAAGTATTCAGAATTGCTGCTGTCGGAAGTGAGCCTGAGCACGGTGGATTGGGTGCCGAACTTTGACGCGACGCTGGAAGAGCCGTCGGTGTTGCCGGCGCGGGTGCCGAATTTGTTGTTGAATGGCACCACCGGTATTGCGGTGGGCATGGCCACGGATATTCCGCCGCATAATTTGCGCGAAGTTGTTGCGGCCTGCGTGCATTTGCTGGATCAGCCCAAGGCAACGCTGGCGGAGCTGTGCGAGTTTGTGCAGGGGCCGGATTATCCCACCGATGCGGAGATTATTACCCCACGCCATGAGTTGGTTGCGATGTATGAAAAGGGTGGCGGGTCGGTGCGTATGCGTGCGGTGTGGGAGAAGGAGGACGGCGCGGTGGTGGTGACGGCGTTGCCGCATCAGGTGTCCGGCAATAAGGTGTTGGAGCAGATTGCCGCGCAGATGAACGCGAAAAAACTGCCCATGGTGGAGGATTTGCGCGATGAATCTGATCACGAAAACCCCACCCGTTTGGTGATTGTGCCGCGTTCCAATCGTGTTGATTTCGATGAGTTGATGGCGCATCTGTTTGCCACCACTGATCTTGAGCGTACCTACCGCGTCAACATGAATGTAATTGGCCTCGATGGTAAGCCGAGGGTGAAAGACCTGCGCTCGTTGCTTAAAGAGTGGCTGGTGTTTCGTATTGATACCGTGCGGCGGCGTCTGGAATACCGTTTGCAGAAAGTAAAACGCCGTTTGCATTTGTTGGATGGCTTACTGATTGCCTTTTTGAATCTCGATGAAGTGATTCAGATTGTTCGTACCGAGGATGAACCCAAAGCCGTGCTGATGAAGCGTTTTACGCTCAGCGATGAACAGGCCGATTACATTCTCGATACCAAGTTGCGGCAGTTGGCGCGTTTGGAAGAAATGAAGATTCGCGCCGAGCAGGAAGCGCTGGCGATTGAGCGCGATAAACTGGAAAAGATCCTGAGTTCCAAGGCTCGTTTGAAAACATTGGTGCGTAAAGAGCTGGTGGCCGATGCCGAAGAATACGGCGACGACAGGCGTTCGCCGATTGTGGTGCGTGAGTCGGCGCAGGCCCTGGATGAAACTGCGTTGATTAGTGCTGACCCTATCACCATTGTGTTGTCGGAAAAGGGTTGGATTCGTGCGGCCAAGGGTCACGAGGTGGATGCCACCACGCTCAATTATAAGTCCGGTGATGATTTCATGGCCTCGGCGTACGGGCGCAGTAATCAGCTGGTGGTGTTTCTGGATGCCAGCGGGCGCTCGTATTCCATTGCCGCGCATACGTTGCCGTCGGCACGCGGCCAGGGTGAACCGTTGACGGGGCGTGTTACGCCACCGGACGCAGCTGGCTTTGTGGATGTGTTGGCGGGTAAGGGCAGTGATCGTTACTTGTTGGCCAGTGATGCGGGTTACGGTTTTGTGGCCCGGCTGGAAAATATGTACGCCAAAAATAAAGCGGGCAAGGCGATGTTGCGATTGCCCAGCGGGGCACGAGTGTTGTCTGCGTGTGCGGTGACTGATGTGAACACTGACCGTATTGTTGCAGTGACCACGGAAGGACGTATGTTAGTGATTCCTTTACAGGAATTGCCGGAAATGGCTAAAGGCAAGGGCAATAAAATCATCGGCATTCCACCGGCTAAAGTGGCGACACGCGAAGAGTTTGTGGTGGGAATAGTGGTGGTGTCGGTGGGCGATAGTTTGACGATTTATTCCGGTAAACGACATTTGACACTGAAGGCTAAAGATCTTGAACATTATGCGGGCGAGCGTGGTCGACGTGGTGCAAAACTACCGCGTGGATTTCAGCGCGTGGATGCTATGTTAGCGAATACAGATTCAAGTGCTGCGAAGGAAGCGGGTGAAGTGTAGTGGGTGCTTGTTATTGAATCGGTAACTTGGACGGGTGAGGATGGATTGAGTTAATGGCTTTTAAATGGCCCCGTTGGTTACCTTTTGCTGATAATAACAGCGAGTTTATTGCGCCTCGAAGCTTTGAATTGAAGTTGGACGTGCCGGTTTTACACGTGCGCAGTCGCCGTTGGTTGTTGAAAGATAATAAACTCACCGCGCCACCGGAGAGCTGGCGGGAGCTTAATGCTCACCCTATTGAACAATTACGGGAAATTGATCGCTATTTGCAGCGAGTCAATACCGAACGTATTTCCGATAAAAATCGCATGGCCTGGGTGGAACACGCCATGCATTATGCCTGTCCGGCGATGCGTAAAATCTATTCGGAATATTATAAGACAAACGCTCTGCCAGAATCACATGATCGGCGTGAAGGATTGCTTGCGGCGATCAATGTTTGTGTTCAGTTGGCGGCGGGTTACAAGCGCCAGTTGAACACGGATTTTGCTTTGCCGGATAAACGCTATGTCCAAGTGCGTAAACGAGTGCGGAAACAGGCGTTGCGTGTGCTGGAGTTGGTGCGTATGGAGCAGCGTTTACGCGCTATGCGCTACCAAAAATTGCCGGCTAAGGGATGGCGAGATTGCAATAGAATATTTTTTGCGATATCGCAATGTGAGGATGTGGATGCCCAGTATCAGGGCTTGGGTTGTTTGCAAGTCGCGCTGGATCGTAAGGCCAACGATATTGAACGGCGTGCGTCAAAGATGATTTCCATCAACAGGGTTTATCTGTCAATTCAGATTAACGGTTTGCTTGACAGCAATACCATGGCCTCTCAAAAACTGCACCTGGTGGACTTGCATGTTGCGCAGGTCATTGACTCCATCACCCTATTTCCTGATCACGGAAAACCACTTGGCCGCGGCAAGATTCTGATTTACCCTAACCAGGATTGTCCTGCTTATTTTAAACGCCAGGATGCCAAGCATTTCAAACTTCAGCGAGAATGGCTAGAGCAGTGTGGTGAAAATTTTATGGGTGAAGAAGTGTCGCCTGAACAGTTAAAAGCCATCATTATCGATTTGGCACCGTTGGATGTGGTACTTATGGCTGAACACCAAAAGATGCTGGAGCGCTTCGAATCCTCCACCGCAGTAGAGAGCGATGACGGTGATGCAAAAAAAGGGAGGAGCAAGGTTACAGATCAAGATGATTTGATGAACCTGCTGACTATTGATGCCATGTGCGACGGTTTGCACCTGAAACAGCGAAAGGAGCAGCGGGAATATGTTATCGGCCAAAAAGTATTGTATATGTACAACGGCTTTATGTCCGTTTATAAATTATTAATTGAAATGGCCGAAGAAGATATTGAGACACCTTCTTGCCTGGAAGAAGGGTATGATTTGCGGGACGCTTTGGCGGGGCATTCGGCCCTGATAGCATTGGATCTGGATTCCACTGAGTCTGGGCAGTGGTTTGTGGTGGATAAAAGTGAAGGTGGGGTGCATATGAAAACCCGTGAATCACAATTCACCACGGCCCTGTTTATCGGCCAATTGGTGGGCTTTGGTTTTTCGCGTGAGGAACTCAAAAATCCGACGTTGGGTTATGTGGTGCGTCTGAATCGTAATCTCAATAAGGATATTGAGGTGACTATTCGTGTTTTGGCTCAGCAGGCCGAGGCGACGGCAGTACAAAGTGAATTTTTGACGAAAAATGACATGGCCTTGCCGGCTATCGTACTGTGCGGTCGAAGCGGAGAAGCGCCCAATACCGGTAATGATGATTGCAAGAATCCACAATTGATGTTGCATCACAGCCATCGGCTTTCACGCGGAACGGTTATTCAGGTTGAGTCAGGTTGCCAGCAGCAAACTTATGCAATAGATGAGTTGCTGCAGTTGCAAAAGGAGTTTGTCATTTACCGCCTCGCCGCAGTGGCAGACGTCAGCAGTGTTGATGCGAGCGTGGATGCTTGATTGTTGAGTGTTCGCCCCCATACTCTTGTCTCATAGATTATAATTTTTTCATCTTGTCTGGAGTTTTCGCATGAAGCGGGTTTTGTTATTTCTGGCCACCAATCTGGCGATTGTTTTTATATTGAGTATTGTCCTACACGCCTTGGGTGTGGATCAAATACTGGATGAGGAAGGCATTGGACTGAATATTAATAACCTGCTGGTGTTCTCGGCGATATTTGGTTTTGGTGGTTCATTTTTGTCTTTGGCGATATCGAAATGGACGGCAAAACGCTTTACCGGTGCAAAGGTGATCAAACAGGCAGTCACAGCCCAGGAAAAATGGTTGGTGGCAACAGTGCAACGGCAGGCGCAGGCGGCGGGTATCGGCATGCCGGAGGTGGCGATTTATGACGCCCCCGACATTAACGCGTTTGCCACGGGTATGTCGCGAAACAATGCCTTGGTGGCGGTGAGCACGGGCCTGTTAAATGCCATGAGTCAGGATGAAGCAGAAGCGGTGTTGGCGCATGAAGTCAGCCACGTGGCCAATGGCGATATGATCACCCTGGCGTTGATTCAGGGTGTGGTGAATACTTTTGTGATTTTCCTGTCGCGCGTGATAGGTCATTTAGTGGATCGTGTGGTGTTTAAAACCCAGCGTGGCCACGGCCCGGCATTCTGGATTACTACGATTGTCGCACAGTTGGTGCTGGGAATTTTGGCCAGTACCATTGTGATGTGGTTTAGTCGCAAGCGGGAATTTCGCGCCGATGCTGGCGCTGCCGAACTGGCCAGTCCACAGAAGATGATCGCCGCGCTGGAAAAATTGCGACAGGGGGTTAATCAGCCGCATTTGCCCGATCAAATGGCAGCCTTGGGTATTTCCGGTGGCGTTGGACGTGGTTTACGCCGTTTGTTCATGTCGCACCCACCACTGGAAGAACGGATCGCAATGCTGCGGGATCGCTTGTAAATTTATTCACTGCTGTCCCGTTAACAAATACTTGTCATGCTGTAATGAGTTGTTTTGTGCG
>CAYNYJ010000055.1:0-2060 GCA_964401355.1 uncultured Ectothiorhodospiraceae bacterium
GTGTTATCTTTTTCTTTGTTTTTCAGTGTCTTGATTGTTTTTCAGGATCGACTATTTATAGAAGGAACAGCACAGCCTAGAGGGGGAAGTTGATTTAAAGTTCTACCAGTCCAGGGTTATTCTGGATATTTTTGATCTTTGGCGTATTCAGCTCACCCACTTTGATCATGTCCTGATTACGGATGTAATCTGCGACGATATCCCAAATGGGGCGACCTTCGCGAGGGGCTTCAACACTGGCCCAACCTGCGACACGGTATTTTTTATCAGCGTCCAAGGGTTTGCCGTTAAGTTCCATGTCAGTAATACGGTTGCCAATGGTTTTGGTGGGATCAATACTGAATTTCAGACCGCCAACACGCACCATATCCCCACCCTGCTGATAATAGGGATCGGTGTTGAAGAGATTGTCTGCGACATCTTCCAGAATTAATTTGATCGTTTCTCCCGTTGCATGACTGAGCGTCACCGTGGGATAGGTGATTGCGGTTTGTGACATTACATGTTCAAAGGTGATGGGTTCGCCGGGTGGTACGCTGATTCCCCAACGGAAACCGGGAGAAAAGGCGATGTCAGCATCCTGTGCATCGATTAAGGCATCCAGAATCAATTGGTCAAATGATCCATTGAAGTTACCACGGCGGTAAAGTAATTCATCGGCTACTCCGAGTTCTTCTTCGAGGTCGCTCTTAAAGGGTTTGCGGACGGTCTCGATATGCGCGGCCATGGCCGCATCAGGTTCGAGTAAGTTGGCGAACACCGGCATCAGTCGGAAGCGGAAATCATGCACTTTACCTTTGCGCACATCAAAATCCAGTATGCTCAGGAATTTTCCGTTCGAGCCGGAGTTAATAACCAGAGTGGTGCCACCGGAGTTCTTAATTTTTATCGCCTCAGGCACGGCGTCATGTGTGTGGCCACCGAGTATGGCATCAATACCGCGCACCCGGCTGGCCATTTTCAAATCCACGTCCATACCGTTGTGCGAAAGAAGGACGACGACTTGCGCGCCAGCGTTGCGTGCTTTATTGACGGTCTTTTGCATTTTGTCTTCACGAATGCCGAAGCTCCAGTCAGGAATCATGTAACGAGGATTAGCGATCGGGGTATAAGGGAAAGCCTGGCCGATGATGGCCGTTGGGATACCGTTGATTTTTTTTATAACATAAGGCTTGAAGATATCTTCTTCCCATTCGGTATCAATGACGTTTTGAGCGAGAAAATCCAGATTACCTGCGAAATCTTTTTCGATGATCTCTTTGACGCGTTCTGCGCCAAGTGTAAATTCCCAATGTCCGGTCATCGCATCGACGCCGAGCAGTTTGCTAGCATCCACCATGTCTTGGCCATGGGTCCAGAGCGCCGTTGCAGAACCTTGCCAAGTATCACCACCATCGAGCAGTATTGAGCCTGGGCGTTGCGCCTGGATATGTTTTATCAATGTTGCCAAATGGGCGAAGCCGCCAACTTTGCCAAATTTTTTAGAGGCTTCAACAAAATTCAGATAGGTAAAGGCGTGGGCTTGTGGCGTATTGGGATCAATACCGTATCGGGCCAGAAAATAATTGCCGACTAAGTGAGGTGCGCGGGATTTCATGCTGCCTATGCCAATATTGATGTTGGGCTCACGAAACCAGATCGGCATGAGTTGCGCATGACAGTCGGTAAAATGCAGGATCGACACATTGCCAAAGGAAGGTAGATCATATAATTTTTCGTCAGCGATACGTCTTTTTGTTGCAGCTTGTCCTGGTAATTGGATGCCGGCGGCGCTTGCAACGGCAAGCATCTGTAAAAATTCTCGGCGAGAGATGTTCATTCAAAAGCTCCTGGGACTGGATTTCTACTAATACTTTAAATTGCTTGTTATCTCCGCACTTGTTTAAGTGCGGATGACGAAAGGCGCTGCAATTGCCAATTTGTCCATATCGATAGACTGCGATAATGAGAAAAATCATGTACCGAGAGGTTAATGTATTACTTAAGCCGACAGTCATACGAATGGCTATTTTACACTAAAACCTGCTACAAACACTTTACTACTAAAGGGGTAGCCGAGT
>CAYNYJ010000055.1:2070-22460 GCA_964401355.1 uncultured Ectothiorhodospiraceae bacterium
ACGTATTTCAAAACGTATAATGGCGCATTTTTTCCATGTGGCGTCGCTCGTTTTTGCGATAGACTCGCTATAATTTCGTTTCGCGTCCATCACAAGCAGACTTCTATTCTTGGATAAAAGAGAGCTTGTTTTGCTGTTGCTAAAGGGGTACTGATTTTTACTTGCACTGCTATGTTGTTATCGTGATATTTGAATAAATACAGATTTTAGATTTATACATGTCTTTACGTAATAAAACGTGAAATTAAAAACTCTCCAATAAGAAAAGGCCCGACAAGTTGTGCTTGCCAGGCCTTAAATTTAGAAATGCTGGATTACGTTATTTGCGTGCCCCAGGTCCATTCCAGGGAATACCGTTGCTCATGTAAGTGAGATAGTATTCCAGGGTGCTGTACTGAGGGCTCTGAGCCTTAAAGGGCAGCGCGCGTACCTGTTTGTTGCAACCGGCAAAACGTCGGTGGATAGTACCCATCCCACCCCATTTCGAACGGTAAACCGGGAAGTGAGACAAATGTCCCAGCGCCGGTGACAAAAGATCTGCACGAATTTTATTGCCTGAATTATCCACGTGACAGTGTGCACATGACATATTCAGTTGACCGCGACGTGTGTAGTAGCCACGTTTACCGACTTCATAGGCATCACGTGCGCGTTGGTCGTGTGGGATCTTGATGTCAATGATCTGGCCGCGAGTGGTGTATGCCATATACGCTGACAAGGCCGTGATTTTGCCTTTTTTCAGCTTTAGTGGTTTCTCACCATTCTTTGTCCGGCAATCATTGATTGCAGATACCAGAGTTTCAACTTTGCCTTTTTCCTTGTCATAGTAGGGATAGTCACTTCTTACCCCGATACCACCGTTGCGGAAACAGCTAGCATAAGTTTTACCGTTTTTGAACGGTGTGTTAAACATTTCTTCCCCTTCTTCCACGGCAATTTCGTATGGCGGGAATTCCTCGATAGCTTCCCATTGTTCGCGGGAAGCCATATCGATGGCATATACGCCGTTAGCGAATTCCTCTAATGGGACGTTCGGAAAACGCTCCATGAAGTATCCTCTGAATGCCTTCAAGTCTTCTTCTGGACTTGCTTGACTGACCAGCGGGGTGCCTAGTACGCAAATCGCTGCAGTGATCAAAAGCAGTTTTTTCATTGTTGCTCCTCCATTGCTGTCATCATTACTATTGTTATTAGGTACAACTTTAAACAGCTTGTTTTTGCTAATGGGCAGGTTAGCCTATTTTGGTGTCGGCAGATGCGCTTTCACCTTTGTTATCAGTCCAGCTAATTGTGACAGCTTCACCCTTTGCGGCGCCTTTAAACTTGAACGATAAATACGGGTTTTTGGAGACTGCTACACCCCAAGACGCGACTAAGACTTCTTTTCCTTTGTGCACACAAACAACTTCTTTGATGAAGTGGGCAGGAATTTTTTTGCCGGTCTTCTTGTTTTTGCGTAATCCGGTTTCCATCGGATGACTCATTAGGGCTTTGACCTCCGCCACGTCGCCTTTCATTTTGGCTCGGATACGAATTTTCTTCTTGGCCATTATCTTTTTCCTCTAACTGTTAATAACGGTGTGGGTGCGGATTAACCGCCGCAACCACCGATAGTGACTTTGACTGTCTTTTTCGTGCTGTAGAGCTTGCCACCAGATTTGACAATGGCAATCAGATCGGAAGTTTTGCCCATCTTGACGCGAGTCGAGACAAATCCCTGAGTGCTGCTACCTAATGCAAAACTGCATGCTAGGGGAGAGGGATTTTTGGCGATAAAGATGCTGATGGACTCAGCAGTCATACCTGTCGATACCGTGATGGGTACCACGGCACCATTTTCTGCGATGTCAGGGGCTTTAATTTTGATATCGCTGCTTTCTGTGTGGTTGGAAGAGCCCAGTAGTGCGCCGATAGCATCGTCGACGCCTTTGGCATCGAATGCAGTTTCTGGCCATGCCGCCAGCACCATCCGCGGCGCCAGCAGACCGGCACTTGCGGCAACACCTAGTGCTCCGCTGGCAACGGTGCCTTTTAGGAAGGTTCTACGTTTCATAATGATGATATCTCCTTCTAGCTTTTATAATTATGCAAATTGTCTAACTATTATTGGATTACAGGGAGTAGATGAACTCTACGACCTTGTCCAGTTCGCTTTTGCTGATGATTTTATGCTTGCCAAATGGAGGCATAATCGTGTTGGGGTTGGCAACTGTCGCATCAAAAATCTGGCTACGCAGTTTTGCCTTGTCAGGGTAGCGTGCCTTCATGTTCACCAATGCAGGCCCAATGTTGCCTTCCAGTGACCCGCCGGCAATTTTGTGACATGCCAAGCAATTGCCTTTCTTACGGTGAAACGCAATTTTTTTGCCCTCTTCAATTGCCGATGCTCCGGCAGCATTTGCTATGCTTGGGGTTAGTGACAGACTTCCCATTGCAATGATCAGGGCACCGGCTGCCGCTAGTGTACTTCTCGCGGTTTTCCGCATCGCTGCTTCCTCCTTCAATATTTACGTTATTATTGCTGTTGCTTTACTTTGTGTGCTCGGCGAATTCTAAGACTAGCCTTTGCAGGGTGCTATATTGCAAAGGGTATATCTTTTGCAAAGGATATATCTTTAAAGTCATTTTCTTCTATGCGCAAACTGCGCTGAAGACATTTTACTACTCGCTAAATACACACTGAACGATAAACTTTTATAACAGAATGGTAAAATTGCACAATAGTTAAGGCAAAAAATAAATAAATCGGTCAATTATTGGCCATATCTTTGGTCATTTTTCGTCCTGTGCGGTCGACAACTCATGTTGCTTGACTTCGGCTTTCAGCATGTCTTGTCGTGCTTGCAACGAAAGGCGGTCATACGTTGCTAATCCGGGTGTTTTGAGGGCCTGCTCCAAGTACTGAGCTGCTTGGTGTAGATTGCCTTGCGCGTACTGAAATTCGGCAAGTGCACGATAAGCCTCGGCTTTTTGGCCGAGCGCCGAGGCGGCTTTGGCGTAGGGGTGATACAGCCGAAA
Organism: uncultured Ectothiorhodospiraceae bacterium; assembly: GCA_964401355.1. Lineage (GTDB taxonomy): Bacteria > Pseudomonadota > Gammaproteobacteria > SZUA-152 > SZUA-152 > SZUA-152. The sequence goes on from CAYNYJ010000055.1 coordinate 5,089, forward strand.
TTGTTCAGGGTGCTTGCGCAGGGTGGCTTTCAATATTTCCAGCGCGGGTCGAGCCTGTTCCAAGCGTAATAGGGATTCGGCGTAGAGTCCAGTGAGCGGCAGGTTGCCTGGGGATACCACCAAGGCTTGTTTGAGAATGTCGTGAGCTTTTTGCGGTTGATCATCCGCCAGCTCAATTTGTGCCGCACTGTATTGGAACAGTACCTGGTGCTCATTGGCTTCTAACAGGGTCTTAAACAGGGCGCGTGCTTTGGTATATTTCTCCTCTGCGGCCGCATTCATTGCCTGTAAATATAACCCAACAAGGTGATTGTTACTCATTTGAGATCTGTGGGGTGTGGGGGCTGCTCCTTGGGTAATGACAGTGATCCGCGTCTGAATTAGCTGGAACTGGGTATTGTCAGTGGGTGCATGAGTCGGGTACTGGGCGGCCCGGTTGCGCGCGTCGGCAATACGCCCCACGGTCAGCGGGTGTGTACGCATAAATTCCGGTGCGGATGATTCCGTAAGTCTTTGTTTATTCATTAATGTCTCGAAAAACTTCACCATTGCCCTGGGGTCGAAATTGGCGTTGGCCAGCATTTCAAGGCCGATATTGTCAGCTTCCTGTTCATTTCCACGTGAATGGGTGAGTTGTTGCTGTGCGCTACTGGCGAGCGTGGTGGCCAGCACGGCTTCACCGACTTCGGGATTGCTTGCGCCCAATACCAGGGCGGCGATCAGGGCCCCCATAGTGGGCAAGCTCATGCGTTGGCTGGCCTGGAATGCTCGGACCAGGTGGCGCTGGGTGACGTGTGCGATTTCGTGAGCCAATACCGAGGCGAGCTCGTCTTCGGTTTGAGCCGAGAGCAACAGGCCCGTGTGTATCCCGATGTAGCCACCGGGACCGGCAAAGGCATTGATCGAAGGATCGTTTACCAGAAAAACCGTCATCGATGGCTGGTCTTCCTGCATCAACGATGAAGCCAGGCGATCAGTTAAAGCCTGTAGGTAGGTTGTGGTGGGAATATCATCAAGCAGCGTGAGACTGCGGCGTACACTGCGCATGAATTCCCGCCCAAGTTGTTCTTCCTCGCGAGGGGAAAGCACCCTGGCGCCTGCTTTGCCAATATCGGGCAATTGGGCGGATAAACCTTCGGCCAGCACATTAATCGTTGTTAACGGATAGCTGGAAAGTAGCGCAGTCAGTAATAGCAGGTGAATCAGTCGATGCATTATTTTAATGAATTGGGTGCGTGAATTGGCGTAGTCGGATGCGGGTAAGTGGACTTTAGGGGGTAGAAAATTGGCAGTTAAGAGGGGAGTGTAACGTTTTGTGCCTTAAGCAAACAGTTTAAAGGGTGGTGTATGCCATAAATGGGTAATGAAAATTGGATGCTCGTCGTGCAGTGAAGAGTGAGACAGGAAGGCGTCAGGCAAAGTTCGATTTAGTGGCGACATAATTTGAACATACCCGGAATCCGACTACAGTAGTATTACTCGTGATATGTGACCTGCGGTGAATAATTAAGTAATGTTTGGGTTGCTTTTTGGGACACAGTAGAATATAAGTTAAAAATTGAATTCTAATACATGGTGATGATCTCACTTTCCATTGTACTTTACTAAGGAGCTAGAAATGGCAAACTTTGATCAAGAATTGGATGCATCCGGCCTGAATTGCCCACTTCCTATCCTGCGCGCGAAAAAGGCTTTGAGTGGTATGGATGCTGGTCAGGTACTGCATATCATTGCTACTGACCCAGGTGCGGTGAAGGATTTTGAGGCGTTTGCCAAGCAAACCGGTAATACGTTAACGGAGTCTCGTGAAGAAGGTGGTAAATTCTACTTTCTGATGAAAAAAGGTTCATAAAAAAGAATTAATCCGTGAAACAGTGTGATGTCCCAGGAGGTGTGAGATGGCAGCAAAGAAGTTGGCAATTATTGCAACCAAAGGTTCGTTTGATTGGGCGTATCCGCCTTTCATCCTGGCTTCAACGGCCGCTGCATTAGGCTACGAAGTACAGATTTTCTGTACTTTTTACGGTCTACAGCTATTGCGTAAGAAAATGGATATGAAGGTGACATCGATTGGCAATCCGGGTATGCCAATGCCGATGCCGATGCCGGTCATGATGCAGGCCCTGCCGGGTATGCAGTCGATGATGACGATGATGATGAAACAGAAGATGAAATCCAAAGGTGTTGCCAGTTTGGAAGAACTGCGTGATCTTTGTATCGAAGCAGATGTGAAGCTCATCGCTTGTCAAATGACGGTCGATTTGTTTGATTTCAGGTCCAGTGATCTTCTCGATTGTGTCGAATACGGTGGCGCGGCGACCTTCTTCGAATTTGCCGGCGAATCGGATATTTGTTTGTTTATCTGATTACAGTATCAGCAATATCGGTAGATATAAAAAAGGATGGCCTTTGCGGGCCACCCTTTTTTTATGTCGTATCGTTGAGTGCGTCATTGTATTTCGAAACAGAGTTCGGGCTTGCGTTTGACGTGCGATGTATTTTTTAGAATCGGGTATTTGCTCCTATTCCAAACAGGTGAGCCGATAATGTGTAATCACCATCAAAGACGCCAGAGACGTCGATGTTCCGGTCGTTGGCTTTAACGTACATGTAAGCGAATTCGATGCTCCAGTGGGTTAGTTTATGTGCGAGCCCCAGGCTGACAGTCTGCCGATTATTACCGGGTAGTCGAGCGGAAAAGAATTCGTCGTTGCCGGGGGTTGCATCGTAGGCATAACCCGCGCGTAGCTGATTGACGGATGACAGTTCATAGGTCGCACCGAGCCGATAGGCGAAGGCATTCTTCCAATGGCTTTCGCTTTCAACAGGGTTGGGTACGCCAGGACTGCTGTGATTGATTTCAACCGTATCGAAACTGCTCCAGCCGGTTTTTTCGATATCCAGTTCAATGGCGAGTTTGTTATCGATCTTATAGCGCCCGCCGACTTGCAGCAGGCTGGGAAATTCTATTTTTGCCTCGGCATCCGATTGGTTTGAGCCTACACCTGTGGCATCGAATGTGCCGTTGATCGTGACTTTCACACTAGAGCGATAAGAAAGGCCGAAACTCCAATTATTCTGCGTATGCAGTAAACCGATATTCCAGCCATAGCCATCGCCGCTACCGTCGATGTTAATGTCATGTGTGTTAAAAATCAGTTTCAATACGCGATAATTGTCGACACCAAAAGCAACACTGGTATTGGCATTGGGTTGGTATGCCACGTTGGGATTGATATTCAGCATTTTAATTTTGCTGTGTTCAGGTTCAAAAGCATCGGTCGCCCCTGTAAATGCCGTGAAAGTTTCATCCTTCCACAGGGTTTCCAGTCCAAAGGGCGCATTGATCCCCATTCCCCAGGACCATTTTTCATCAATATATTGGGTGACAAAGATATTGGGAATCAGGATGCTGTCTTCTCCCTGACTGCTGGAGGCCGTTCCCAGCTCGGGTTCTACACTGATGTCGGGTTGTACGATGATGACCCCGCCGATAACTTGCCCTTCTTTATGAAAAGCCATTGCCGCCGGATTGTAGGGCAGGGCACCGGGTAAATCGGGATTGGCCACTACCGCATTTGCCAACGCCGTGCCGGCAACAGAGAGTTCGGGTAAACGAAAGCCAGAGGCCATGACGGATACGGTTAGTACACTGCAGCAGAACACCGTGCTTGTTTGTAAAATACAAGTTTTGTAATGCATGAAGGGTGCGGACTCCGTAGTCATTTTAAAGTTAGAGTTGTTTCAAAAGGGTCGTTTAAAATTTGAAGCCATTAAATCACAAAATAATACAATGTGATGTCGGGAATATCTTACAAATATGCAGCAGCAGAATAGAAACAGAGCCTCATTATTAGAATGTAATAACATTCCGATAACCATAACTAATAAATTGTTTATACGGTTATTTAATAATTAATCTATATTAGCGGTTGACAGCAAACAGACACACTTACAGTATGGGCGCAGGGTTTGCGTGGGTATGGTATGAATTAAAGTAAAATTTGAAATAAATCATAGGCGGAGGCGGTAAATGAAACGAGCAATAAAAAATATACTCGCAGTGGCAGTAACGGCAGCGTTGTGTGCGCCAATGGCCGCGATGGCGACTAATGGTTATTTTGGTCATGGCGTAGGCATGAAATCCATGGGCATGGGGGGCGCGGGTATTGCTATGGCGCAGGACTCCATGGCTTCGGCAACTAATCCAGCGGCGGCAGCCTTGACGGGGAACCGCATTGATTTTGGTCTTAACCTGTTTAGCCCAGATCGTGAAACGAATATTTCAGGTAACGCCAGCGGCCCAGCAATAAATGGAGCCTACGATGGCAATGAAACCAGCATATTCCTGATTCCTGAATTTGGTTATAACCTTGACCTGGGTAACGACATGGCCTTTGGTCTGACGGTGGTCGGTCGTGGTGGCATGAACACAGATTACGATAGAGAACTCATGTTATTCAGTGGTGGCAGCGGAGAGAAGCCCGGCATTGATTTGGCGCAACTCTACATTTCGCCGACCTTCGCGATGAAGGTGAATCAAGATCACGCCGTGGGTATTACCCTGAACATGATTTACCAGCGCTTTAAAGCTCGTGGCCTTGATGGTTTTGCAGGCTTGGCGGCAGATGGCGATGGTAGTGATCTTACCAGCGATAGTTATGATTCCTCGACCGGCTTTAGTGTTGGCCTGGGTTGGACGGGTAAGGTTGCGCCGACGGTGACTGTCGGTGCTACCTACACCACTAAAGCCGACATGAGCGAGTTTGATAAATACTCGGATCTGTTTGCAGAACAGGGTGATTTTGATATTCCTGCCAGTTTCGGGGTCGGTATCGCTGTTGAGGCTACGCCAGCGGTTACCGTAGCCTTCGATGTGACGAAGATCTATTACAGTGACGTTGCTTCTATCAGCAATCCTCTTACGCCAAATATTTTAAATTGCATGGGAGGCGATCCTTCTTTCTGCATGGGAGCTGACGACGGGGCAGGTTTTGGCTGGGAAGATATGACTGTTTATAAACTCGGCGTGTCATATCAATACCAGAGCGACCTCGTGTTACGTGCGGGTTTCAACAAAGGCAAGCAGCCGATTCCCACTTCTGAAACTTTCTTTAATATTCTTGCACCAGGCGTTATTGAAACTCATCTGACCTTGGGGGCAACCAAGACCTTGGCCAATGGCGCTGATCTGACTCTCATGTATATGCATGCCTTTGAGAATGAAGTTAAGGGTTCAGGTTCCATCCCTGCTGCATTTGGTGGCGGTGAAGTCGACATCAAGATGTCACAAAATGCTATCGGCATCGCTTACGGCTGGGATATGTAATCACGTAACAGCATGATGTTGGTCAATAAAAAAGGGGCATGATTTTCATGCCCCTTTTTCTTTGCTCGAAACTTTATTTATTTTATTAATGGAGGTTGCCGAAATGTTTATTCGGAAATTTCGTGAAGTGTTGATTGTGGGTTTATTGTTGGGTTCGGCAAGTCTGTTGCAAGCGGCTGAGTTGTTAAAACCATTTGTGTTGGCATCTACCGGCACAGGAAATGTTGCCAGCGTAGTGACAACTGTCAAAACCAAATTGGCCACGGCCGGTTTTGAATTGGTGGGAGAGTATTCGCCCTATGATAGCGCGACCATCTTGATTGTGACTTCTGATGCACTGAAAGCTGCGGCAGCAAAATCCGAGTTTGGTGGTTATGCTGCGGGTCAGCGCGTGTCGATTACTAAAGTGGATGATGAAGTACAGATTGCTTACACCAACCCGGTGTATATGACGCATGCTTATCGTATGAAAGTGAAGCTGCAAGCGACCGCCGATAAATTGAAAAATGCCTTGGGTGCCATTAAGCAGTACGGTCTTAAAAATGGTATGGAGCCGGACGACATTCGCGAATATCACTACATGTTTGGCATGGAGTATTTCGATGATCCAAGTCTGTTGGCGGAATATAAATCCCATAATCAAGCGTTATTAATGGTGGAAAAATCACTGGCGGCGGGCATGGGCGGTGCATCAAAAGTTTACCGCATTGATGTGCCTGGCAAGGATGAGAGTGTGTTCGGTGTGCAGCTGACTAACGATTGCAGTGGTGACACGTTTGTGATGGGACATATTGATTTTATGCCCCTGCGTTCAACGGCGCATCTGCCCTACGAAATGCTGGTATCCGGTAACAAGGTGTATGCGTTGTACGCGCGTTTTCGTATCGCGATCAATTTCCCCGATCTGAAAATGATGGGCGCAAACAGTTTCTTTAAAATCATGTGTGCACCAGATGCTATTGAGGGAGCATTGATGGCGGCGGCAGGACACATGAAAGACGAATACGATGACGAATACGAGGACGATTTCTAAGTTCTAGTTTGCCTGTTTCTTGATGAAAAAAGGCTGCTGTCCGGTTTATTCGGACAGCAGCCGATCCACAATGCTGGTTCCAGACTCGCGATAGGTTTTGAGAAGTGCTGAAATCATCTTGTGATTTTCATTGGCGGCGATATTAACAGCGTCGTCGCCGAGCAGGTTTGCGTGACGAATATCAGCGTGGTTGCGCAACAGCAGGTTCGTGGTTTTTGGGAACCCACCCTTCACTGCGAGTTGCAAGGCGCTGTTTCCGCTCGCGTTGGCAGCATCCACATCGACGTTGGTATCCAATAATGCTTGTAACACGGAATAGTTGCCACGCATGGCGGCGAAATGCATCGCACTATTGCCATTCTTGCTGGCGAGTTTGATGTCTGCGCCACGGTTGATCAACCATAATGCCAGTTCCTGATGATCGCCTTTTATGGCGCGCATTAGCGGCGTTTGCCCGCTTTTATCCGCGCCATCAATGTCGGCACCATTTTTTACCAATTGCTTGCTGAGAATAAATTGTCCGGTATCGGCGGCAAACCAAAGCACGGTGTGTCCCTGTTTGTCGCGGGCATTGATGGCTGCACCATATTTTAACAACAGTTGCGCAACACGTAGATAACCGAGGTTGGCGGCGATGCTGAGAGCGGTTCTGCCGTTATGGGATCGGATTTCCGGGTTGGCGCCATTCTTTAACAGATAACGCACTTCGGCGCGATGATGCATGAATACCGCCCAAATAAGCGGTGTGCGGCCGTGATTGTCACGTGAGTCAACTTGTCCACCGTGAGTGTGTAATACTTGCAGGGCCTCGAGTCGCCCACGTCGTGCTGCCCAGGCCAGTGCGGAAAGTCCTTCGGTATCGAGATGGTTAATGGCGGCATTGTGTTTAAGGATTGCGCGCAGCACATCTTTATCGCCATTCCATGTCGCATAAATCAAGGCGGTACGCCCATCTTCATCGGTGGCGTTGATGTTGTGTGGCTTTTTAAGGCGTGCATTTACCGCAGATGATTGGCCGCGCCAGGCGGCATACATCAGTTCTGTCCAGCTGTTGTAGAGGTGAGTGGTGTTGCTTTTGTCGGGCTGTGCTGAGACAGCCGGGTTCGGGAAAATGAGTGTGCTCATTACCAGGCATGTGCTGAAAAAAACACTGGCATAAACGGGATGGTAGTTTTTAATGTTGTGGCTTAGCATTGTTGCAAAATCCATTTGGCACACGTTGAAGGCCAGTTTTGATGGGCGACCTAGGGTCGCCATTAGCTGTTGTGACTACAGCCTGGCCCCCTTATAGTGTAAAGATACTGTAGAAGACGCTGAAAAAGGATACTGCACCTGGCTTGAAAACGAAAATATTATCCTTCTTTATGAGTGCTGCAGTTGTTGTTTTGCTGCTGTTTGCTCGAATTCATGCCGTCGTTAGTTTATGCATAATCTCATTCAACAATTATTTTCACCGTTTCTTGTCACGCGTGTCATACCGTACTGTTGTTACGGGCTTAGATTGCCTTTGCCCACATTAGTGGTGTCGTTAGCCTTGTTTTTGCCGTCACTTACGCTGGCGGCCACCTCGATACATGTCGAGGAAAACGGGACTCCCGCGGCGTTTAGTTGGTACCAGGAGAAAGCAGAGCAGGGTGATGCAGAGGCTCAATATAATCTTGGCGTTATGCGCGAGACAGGCTGGAGCGTGTCCGTCGATGCCAAAAAAGCAGTTCGTTGGTATCGCGAAGCGGCAAAACAAGCGCATGCAGATGCAAAATTTCGTTTGGGCATGCTCTATTACCTCGGGATTGGTGCGCGACAAAGTGACATAAAAGGCCAGAAATGGATTCGTGCAGCGGCAAAGCAAAACCATCCCTTAGCAAAAAATATCTATCAAAAGGTATTTGGTGATGATGTGCCAGAGGCTTTATCGCCCAAGTTGGTGATTAAACGTGTGCGTAATGTTTACCTGAAAAATGAAAGTCGGGCTTTAGCGTTGCTGACACGACTTGTGAATGAGGCGAAAAGGCAGGATGTGCAGGCTGAAAAACAAAAACAGGCCGGTACCATACGTGAACGACGGGTACAGCGCCTGACGGAAGGGGCTGCCAAGCCCGGTTTTCCTGCGTCAATAGACGTGGAACGGATTGAAAATGTAGTGCCGAGCTTTCTGAGTGATACATCCATGCAGGGAAACCGTAGCTCGGCGCGTGGCAGCGTTGCGACTATTCGCGGGCAAGCAGAAAAAGGTGTGGCGAGTGCCCAGTACAATTTGGGGAGAATGTATCAGTTAGGTGACAAGCTCCCCGCTGATAAAAAGATAGCCTTGGACTGGTATGAGAAATCCGCTAAACAGAGTTATGCCGATGCGGAATACCGACTTGGTATTGCTTTGTTGTATGGCGTTGGAGTCGACAGGGATGATGTACAGGGAAAAAAATGGTTGATTTTGGCCGCGGAGCATAAACATCCTGTCGCAGAAAAAATGATTGAGGGGCTCGGTAAAACTCCGGGTTCGGAAAATATGTCTCTGGCCGTTAGTTGGTATATCGAACGCGCAGTGGGAGGGGATGCGCAAGCCTCTTTTCACTTGGGCAAACTTTATCAGTACGGTTGGGGGGTGGTGGCAGACAACAGTACGGCGTTCAAGTGGTATCAACGTGCGAGTGTTCTGGGTTTCGAGGACGCTGAGAAACAGGCCGACATTTTGTGGGATAAATCCAGTGTGTTACCTATGTTGTCATGGGAAAATAATTCCTTCGAAACGTTCTTGGAAGAATCTGGTTTGCCGGTATGGCTTGCACATCCAGTGGTCATTGTTCTATTGCTGGTGATATTGTTGTGGTTAGTGTTTTTGGGTAAAGGTGTACGAAACAAGACGGTGAAGGTTAAAGCGGTCTGAAGCCCATTTTCGGCGTGCGCTTGAGGAAGCTCGTGATGGGGCAGAAGAAGAGGCTGGTTCATCCTCGGTTTTTGGTCACGCGTTTAAAAAGCCAGATTCAGACCGTTCCATGTTTGGTTTCGATGGTGACGCCCAGTGACTTGAGCATGGGGGTTGGCAGTATGCCGCCTGCGCAGACGATGATAGCATCGTTGTCGATGGTCAATTCACCCTCCTCAGTGTTGAGCGTGACCTGTTTTTCGCTAATCTCTTTTACCGTGGATTTTAGTATTACATTCATTTTCTTGCTGTTGGCGGCGGCACTGATTTTGTCCACATTTTTTGGGTTGGCCTTGGCAAAGGCACTGCTGCGGTAAGACAGTGTGACCGTCGCGCCGGGTTCATCTGCGATGGTGATGGCGGCTTCCAGCGCGCTATTTCCTCCGCCCACGATGAGCACATGTCGATTGCGAAATTCAGCCGGATCCGCCAGCCGGTAGATCACCTTGCTTTGTTCTTCGCCCGGTACGCCGAGTTTTCGTGGTGTGCCGCGGCGGCCAATGGCAAGCAATACACTCTTGGTATGATAGGTATCTTTGAGAGTGGTGACCATGAAACCATCGTCTGTTTTTTCGATAGATTCCATGCGTTCCATGTAGTTCAGTTTGACACCGGTTTTTTTTTCCACGCCCTGCCAGAAACCCATCAGAACCTCTTTGGTGGTTTCGTTGAATTTTACCTGGCCGACGATGGGTAATTGCACCGGTGCGGTCATCACAATTTTTCCGCGGGGGAAATGGGCAACCGTACCGCCCAGAGTCTCTTGTTCCAATGTGGCGTAATTGAGTTTGTGTTGATGTGCGTCAAGCGTTGCGGAAAAGCCTGCGGGCCCGGCGCCGATGATGACGACATCGTAAGGCACATTGGATTGAGAATTACTGATGACTTGGCGAATATTTTCCATGGCCTGGCGCCCTTGTTCAATGGCGTTGCGAATCAGCCCCATGCCGCCAAGTTCGCCTGCCACAAACAGGCCGGGCACGTTGGTTTCGAAGTTAGGGTTTAACATGGGGATATCGACGCCGCGTTTTTCATTGCCAATGACCAGGGAAATGGCATCGGTGGGGCAAGCCGTCCGGCAAGCGCCGTGGCCGATGCAATGGCTGGGGTTGACCAAGTGGGCCTTTTCACGAATCACACCGAGTACCTTGCCTTCCGGGCAGGCATCGACGCAGGTCGCGCAGCCCAGGCAGAGGTTGTGATCGATGATGGGGTGCAAAGATACGGGAGGCTCGGCCATTCCCGCCTCTTTGGCGGCATGCATAATACCCTGGCTGCGTTGATCCCGGCGTTGTTTGACCTTTTTGTAAATGAACCACGCGAGCGCAATGGGTAATAAAAAAGTGAGTATCTTGTAGGCATCATCGATGCCGGTGACCGACAGGAAATACAAAATGTCGGTAAATAATCCAGACTGCTCTTCCATATTCCGTTATCTATCCAACCATAAAAAATAATACGCTTTTATGGATTAGTGGGGCATTCCATTTATTGGCGACTAACAACATCAGATGATATGAGTTCGCCTCTTGTCCAAAATTAATCAATCGAAAGCTAAACATATCGTTGCTTTACAGAAATAGCAAACTTAAGATCCAAAATATCGTAATGGCTTTCGGTCATGGTACAAGCTATTGATCTGTAATGTGATATGGAAATTCCTAACAGGTCTGCGGGAATTTCTGCGTATTTTCAGCAGGCTATCCGGGTCAATACTTCTTCCCAAGGCATTTACCGTTGCAACACACCGCTGCGCAACTAATCATGATCGCACGGTAGAGGGCTGCGTTGACAAATTGCAGGTGCTAAGGGCTAAATGGGGTTGTTTCATCGGGATTATTCTCCTTGATGAGGTCACGGACAGGCAGTAGGTTAGTTATATGTATTTTAGGGAGCGCAGGGAAACGCAATGAGCACACAATCTTTTATGACGTGGATACGTCATCCTGGCACGGTTGCTCTTATTATCGCCGTAGCGTTGATGTTTGTGGTGATGAACGACACACCGCGCGCACCATCCGTCAATATTCCTGAGGGGAGTGCGAACTCCACTGGGAGATCCATACTCAACCCTTTTGTTACTCCTCCAGATATGATTCCAGCGACGAGCAAGCTTAAGACGGGCGGTGAACTGCCGAAGATTGTGCGCCAATTTAATGCGCCTCCCCTTGGCTCAGCCATAGGAGTGAAACCTGGGGCTGCCCCTAGCCGACTTCAGGCGCCGAATCTGGGTAGCTTGTTGGGACGTTTGGAAGACAAGGTTAAAACTGATCCTGCCAATATCGGCAATCGGTTATTGCTGGCGCAGACTTACAATGAACTGGGTTTGGGCGATAAGGCTTTGGAGGAAGTCCGGGCGGCGTTGGTGCAAGCACCGGATCATGCGCGTGCCCAACTGGTATTGGCATCGATACTCAGCGCCCGGAAAAATGAAGTGGGTCTTAATGAAGCGAAGTCCCTGCTGGACGATTTAAAGCTCAATGTCAAAATCAAACAATATCTGGTGGCGATGTATCTTGGGGATACCTTTATTCGTTTGGGCGAACACGATGCCGCATTGAAAAACTGGCAGCAGGCGTTGGAGACAATGCCGACGACCGATAGTCGTCGTTTGCAGATAGAAAAACGTATTGCAGATTTGAGTGCTGTTTCACCCGATGCATAAGTTCAGGCAGTTGAACCCGGAAGCCTGACATCAAGATTAGCTGTGGGCGACTCAAAAGGGATCAGGATGATCTTTTTTGAAGCCAGGTTATTAATAAATCAGTAGCGAAACAAATATTGGGTTTGGTAAGTAGTGTGGAGTTGTAGTGATCATGGTTGATTTTTCCAGACAGCCGAAGCTCGAGGCTGTGGGCTCGGACAAGGAATCGTCTTTGGGTGCGGACGTTGAGACTGGCAATGCTGAGTTAGGACGCTCAGTGTCGGGGAACAAGCTTGGCGCATCTTCGAGTGCAGGGTTGAAATCGGGTTTCCGCGCATCTTCTTCGCAGAAGGGACGTCAATCTGGTAAATCTGCGGGTGATATTTTGTCCGCCCAATCATCGCTATTCTCAGCTGTTGAGATGTTATCGGAACGATATCCTTCCTTTGTCGCGAGTGGCAAAAACCAGCGCTCGAAGAATGAATCACGTTATGTGCTTAGCGTTTTACTACTGATCATCGTAATGATGCTGGCGGCGTGGGCGGTTTGGGAGCCGCGTTATTTTCATTCCGACAGCGATTTGGTTTACAACATGGGGCTCACTGGCGGGATTTTGATGTTGGTGACCTTGCTTTACGCGTTACGTAAACGTGTCCGTTTCTTGAAAAAAATGGGGAACATGAATACCTGGTATTACATGCACCTTACAACCGGTGTCTTGGGGCCTTTGCTGATTATCTTCCACAGTTCGTTCACGATGAAAGCCCTGAACAGTTCGGTCGCTTTGATTTCGATGTTGTGCGTGATTGCCAGTGGTATTGTTGGACGTTATATCTATACCCGTATTGGCTATCAGGTTCATCATCGATTGATCGAGATTCGTGATACTGAAGAGCGTCTGGTGCGCTCCATGCAAAAATACCAGGGCGATACAGCGGATGCGATTGAAAAATCTCTGACGACTTTGACGCTTCTGGTGGTTAATATGCCGCAGTCGTTATTTCATATGCCGACACGGTTTTTTTTGTTACGTGCCAAGGCGGCCAAGTGTTACGTTGATGGTATTCGGCATATCTCGTTGATATTGAGAGAACGGGCGGTACAAGAACATTGGGATAAACTGACCTATCGTGCCGAGTTTGCCAAAGAAAAACGTATTTTACGGGCCTATGTCAATGCTTTGGTGCAGATTGGAAAATTCCATTTTTACGAACGCCTGTTGGTTGGCTGGCGTATATTTCACGTCCCATTAATTTTTATTCTGGTTATCTCCGGGTCTGTACATGTGTTTGCGATACACTGGTACTAGTTCCTTTGATGGCATCTCCCTCTATTAATTTCCCGCACGCTATTTTTCTGCACCTTTCAAATGCGACTTAATTCCAGAAAACACCAAAATATGAAATTGGAGTGTCATTTGGCGTGCGTCGCGGATTTTTTAATGGGGCGAAAAATCTGGGCGTTAATCGTTGCCGCGATTTTATTATTTATGGTCATGCCGGTGGGCGCGGCAGTGAGTTCCCTTGAACGTATGGAAAGTTTGGTGATGCCGGGTGACGTCATCAAAAAACACGCGCATATTGAGAAAAAATGTAATAACTGTCATTCGGGCTTTGATCGCACGAAGCAGAATAAACAATGTATGGAATGTCACAAGGAGATTGCGAGTGATCTGAAAAAGACACGAGGGTTCCACGGAAAAATCGCTGGCATCGATGACCGGGAATGTCGTTCCTGCCATTCAGAACACCTGGGCCGGAATGCCGATATCATCCAGATTGACACTGAATTATTTGATCACAATAATACCGAATTCAAATTGAATGGTGCGCATCATTCAGCAAATTGCAAAGTCTGTCACAAAAAGGTGGGCGTGTATCGTATGCCGGAACGTGATTGTCATGATTGCCATGGGGCAGATGAACCACACAAACAACGTATGGGTAAAAAGTGTGAAAATTGCCACATTGAAGGTGCGTGGCTGCCCGCATATTTTGATCATTCCCGCACAAAATTTAAATTGAAAAATGCCCATCAGGAAGCGGCCTGTTACAACTGCCATGTGAATGAACGTTATGACGACACTCCGCGCAACTGTTATTTCTGTCATTTCCTGGATGATGTGCACCAGGGTGACAGAGGGCTTCGTTGCCATGATTGCCACACCGATGAACGTTGGTCACAGATTCTGTTTGATCATGACAAAGATACTGAATTCCAGCTTAACGGCGGGCATGCCCGGTTAATTTGTAAAGACTGTCATCAAAAACATATTTTTGATGACGAAGTGGAAACCACTTGTTATGGCTGCCATGCAACGCACGATGTCCATTTCAAACGCTATGGCAAACGCTGTGACGTTTGCCATAGCGAAAAAACCTGGATTGACATTGAGTTCAATCACAAGGATGACACAACCTTTCCGCTGAAGGGGAAACACAAAGATCTGACTTGTGCGGTGTGTCATCGGGAAGTGCTGTTTGATGAGAAAACGCCGAACACCTGTTCAGAGTGTCATCGTTTGGATGACTCTCATGAAGGCCAGGTAGGGGAGCAGTGCCAGACTTGTCACAATGAGGATGGTTGGACCAAACAAGTGATATTTGATCATGACATTACCAAATTTCCCCTGCATGAATCTCATATCTTCCTGACTTGCGAAGATTGTCATGCTTCGAATAAATATAAAGAGGCAGACGTTGATTGTATTTCCTGTCATGAAGAGGACGACACGCACGAAGAAAAGCTGGGTGAACAGTGCGAGTTGTGTCACCGGCCATCACAATGGATGGCTTGGGAATTTGATCATGATGAAACTGATTATCCATTAGATGGCAAGCACGAGGGGCTGGATTGCCATGCCTGCCACATGGAACCGGTTCAGGATGAGATTGAATTATCCACCAAGTGTTATGATTGTCACGAAAAGGATGATGTGCACAATGGTCAATTGGGCAAGCGGTGTGAGACTTGTCATGTCACCGAATCGTTTAAGACGATTCGCATTAAGTAGCGTTTCAAATTTAAAGCGTAGAGTGTGGACTTCGCACCACTTGAGTGTCGTGTGCAGGGGGTTGTTGTGAGACCCCGCCAATAAACAGCATGTAACACAAGGTAGGATGCGACAGTATCAGGATGAATACTGTCAAATTTGTGAGTTCGAAGCAGGGGGCAATTCCTTTTTGTCGGGCTAATGACGTTCCAGCACCTGCTATTTTCCGTTATCTCTTTCAGTCCTTACGCAAATGTCGTTTCGGTTATGCCAGACGCCATCATGTTTGATCATTGGTAATCGGTTTTCCGCTGGAAGCTCAGCATGATGTTATCGATTGCGAGTCCTGGCCACATTAAATCCCACGATGGAGTGTGGTCATGTTGAATGATTAATTGCCGCTTTGGGTATGCCGTTTGATGGAGAGGGTGGTGGTATCAGAAAGATGATGGGGGAATGCTCATTTGATAACGTTGTGCTCGGGTTTTTATCTGTGACAGGGATGTTTTTGCCGAGTCTGAGCAGGTGAATTCCCTGTAGAGGTTTAGATTTATTCCTGTATCGTAAAGACCAATACTGACATTGTCTCTTAGTGTTTGCTGGAGTGCTTGGTGTGTTTACCGACTCCCTGCAGTGTTGTTGTTTTCTCTATATAATAAATAATGAGTTAGTTATATTTTATTGGTATTTTTGCGGAATTGGACATATATTAAACGACATGACCCGGTTTCAGGTCGGGTTTTGATAATAACGCAGTACCGGGGGTGGGAAGTAGCGTCAAGTATAGCCAGGGTGATGTATGACCGTGTTGCCCAGGAAGATGCCAGTAGTATCGATGGCGATTCATGATGATCCTACTAGTACAACTTTCAAGACATTGATCAATGCGCCAACGTGCTTGGCTCAAAGCGTGTTGTTGATCGATCTTTAATTGTTGAATACCCGCGGTGGCTGAAAATGGATAGTTTGTCTGTGGGTGCATATGGATATGGTGGGTAAGAAGACAGTTGGTGTATTGATGCGGGCGGTGGCGGGGAAGGCCTGCACGCTGGTTTCGTCGTGTTTGTTATTCTTGATGTTTTCCCTGGTGTTGTTGAGTGCCACTTCGGGACTTGCCGCTGCGGAGACGGATTCTGCCCCGTCCAGCGCTCAGCTGGCCGTTGTTCCTAGTACCACCTCTGCCGAAGATACGGTCGTTGATTTCACCACGTTTGATCATTTGGTTACGGGGTTTGCGCTGGATGGAAATCACGACCTGATTGAGTGCGTGGCATGTCACGTGGGCGCGATTTTTGAAGTGCTGCCAACACGTTGCGAAGCCTGTCATGACCGGGTGATTGCCACAGGGGTTTCGCCAACACATATTCCGACGACGGCCGCTTGTGATGCGTGTCATACCACGGCGGGGTTTTCGGTCGCCGTTACTATGGATCACAGCATTGTCGGCGATGCGCAGTGTGTGACGTGTCACAACGGCACCAATGCCACGGGCCAATCGTCAACACACATTACCACTACCTCAGAATGTGCGGCTTGTCATGACAATACAACCTGGGTGCCGGTAACGGGACTCGACCACGATCATGTGCTGGGAACCTGTGCAAGTTGTCACGATGGCACTGTCGCTACCGGCAAAAGCATCACCCATATTGATTCCTCCAATGTGTGCGAAGCGTGCCATGCAAACAGTGCGTGGGAACCGGTGATCACGGTGGATCATATGCAGGTCAACGGCAGTTGCGCGAGCTGTCATAGCCTGCCGTCGGATCATATCGAGACTACGGATGTGTGCGAAGCCTGCCACAGCGTCACAGACTGGGAGCCCGTAACGGTCGTGGATCACGCCGAAGTGCTTGGCAGCTGTGCCTCCTGCCACGACGGTGTGAGCGCCACGGGTAAACCTTCCGAACATATTTTAACTACTCAGGTGTGTATGGCTTGTCATAACGTGACGGCTTGGTCACCGGTGATGAGAGTCGATCATGGGCAGGTTCTTGGCAATTGTGAAAGCTGTCACGACGGTATTATTGCGATCGGTAAATCGGCGACGCATATTATGACAACGATGGCATGCGATGCGTGTCACACCACTGACGATTGGCAGAGTGCGGTGTTTGATCATTCCGGTACCGTGGATAACTGTAGCCGTTGTCACGACGGTATCAATGCGACGGGTAAATCGGCGACGCATATTGAGACGACCAATGTCTGCGAGGCTTGCCACAGTGTCGTTGCCTGGGAGCCGGTGATCACTGTTGATCATGAGCAGCTAAATGGTGCCTGTGCCAGTTGCCATGATGGTGTTATTGCGACGGGCAAAGACGTAAACCACATCGACACCACGAATATGTGTGAAGCCTGCCATTCCAGTGATGCCTGGGAGCCGGTGATCACCGTCGATCATGCGCAAGTCAACGGCACTTGCGCCAGCTGTCACAGCCTGCCGAATGG